>NZ_CP041036.1:2789122-3099024 GCF_006385555.1 Shewanella polaris
TCAGGACTTTATCCTTGAAGATATTGACGGTCAGGACTATTTGATTGAAACAGGAGCAGCCCTCAATACCGAATTCAACATTGATATATTACGTATCGGCTACGGTTATGATATTTGGCAAGGATCAAATTATGCAGTAGGAGTTTCCGTGGGTTTACACACTATGTTTGTCGAAATTGAATTTCAGGGAAATATAGGCACATGTGCGCTAGATTCAAGCTTAACAAGTCAATGTAGTAATGTGGTCGCTACACCAAACGTCGTTGATTACAGCGTTACTGCACCATTACCAAATTTAGGCGTTTATGGTTCTTACGAGTTTTATCCAGATTTAACATTTTCTGCACATGCACAATATTTTACCATTAAATATGACGATGTTGACGGGTCGTTAATCGATGTCCGTTTAGGTGTTGAAGCAAAAATTTGTGACAACTGGTCACTGAAACTAGCCTACAATTATTATGATGTTGATATCTCAATAGAAAAACAACGTAGAATAAATGATAATAATATAAAAACTTTTGATCACAATATTAACTACAGTTTTACAGGCCCCATGTTTGCTATTTCTTATGCATTTTAGCCTTCGTTTATTCAATAAAAAGCATCTTATGATGCTTTTTTTGTGATTGGCAAAATGATAATGTCCTATTATTTATTTTACTATACTAAATTCATCTTAATGTCTTTTCATTGTCCTGCTCACGAGGCACTTAATGTCTAACACCTTATTGCAAACCGCTGCTGCTAATTTAAAAAAAGCGGTGCCGTTAATGTTAAAATACAAAATCCCCACTACACCAACAAATTATGCACTTTGGTATGCTTATGTCGGTGAGCAAAATCCATTACTTAACCAAGAATTGGATACCGCAGTCAAACAGAATCAAACTTATTCACCCGTGACCAGTGAATTATTATACCGAAAGCATGTGGCAGATCCGGTTGAGCTTAATGTGCGTGATATGCGCAAAAACCTTGATGCTATGGTATGCGAATTATCTCAATCACTTAAAGATACTAATTTAGACACCGAAACCTTTCAAACTCAAATAGAGAAAGATTTTAAAAAATTAAATGACCTTGAAAACCAAGGCTTCTCACTCGAACAAGTCATCGGTGTTATTAGAAGTATTGTTAAAGAATCATCTAACATTCGTTCCAGTACCGAGAGTTTTACTGAACAGTTACAAAAAGCCCAATCCGAAATTAATATTCTCAAAACTCGCTTAGCAGAGTCCGAAAAAGACATGTTATTTGATGCATTAACTAATGTATTAAATCGCCGCGCATTTGACCACGACATTGAAGCACAAGTCAGTTTATCTCCTGCTGGAACATGTTTGATTATCATTGATATCGACCACTTTAAAGTATTCAACGATACCTTTGGTCATCAACTTGGTGACTTAGTCTTGAAAACAGTCGCAAAACGGATTCAAGAAGCTTGCCGCGACGGGATTAAACTGTATCGTTTTGGTGGTGAAGAGTTCGCCATTATTGTACCAAGTAGCCAGTTTAGAGTAGCCAGACAGCTAGCAGAAGGGATTCGAAGAGCACTAGAGAAACTCAGTGTTAAAGATAGGCGTAGTGACAAAGTCATCGACTCAATTACCGCCTCTTTTGGCGTATGTGAGTGGAAGCCGAAACAAAATGTATCCCAGTTGATTGAAGCAACAGATAAGTTACTCTACGAAGCAAAGCGTTTGGGTCGTAACAGAGTGATGCCAATCGCAAATTAACCTTTCTGCTAATATCAATTGATTGTTCGCCCACTTTTGCATGCTCATACTGAAAAGCTAACAGCAGAAAAAGTTGGGCTTAATATTTTCTACTGCGGATTATTTCGGTAATTGCAGATAAGCAGCGGCATTATCCGCTGTAGCCGCTTTTAAATGAGGCACATAACCTAAAAATGGTCCCTGCATCATTTGCTGTAAACTGTTGAGGTTGTCGTCAATAAAAGCCATTTCAATATCGACTTGATTCGCCACCCACCCTGCTATCGTTAATCCGTCGGCCAGTACCGCCTCTTGAGTTAACAATGCATGGTTTAAACAGCCTAACTTCATGCCTACAACTAAAATAACACCAACGTTAGCTGCCGCCAGTTGACCTTGAATTAGTCGAGATTTTTGTAGCTTGGCCTGCAATAATTTAACGGTATCAGACAAAAACTCACCATTACCTAATGGTAAACGCCAACCACCAGCGCCTTCAATTAATGCAAAATCAGCTTGTTGCATCGCCGGATGATACATAGCATCAAGTACTGTTTGTGCCGTTAAAATCTGATTAACTTGTTTAGCGGCAATGTGCGGTGCAATAGCAGGCTCAAAACAAATAGGATTAATCGCCGAATATGGCAAATCCATGTTCGACTGCGCAATTAGCATTAAAGCATCACTGTTACGCAATCCTGCGTCGGTGGGAACACATCCTGAAGCTATCGGTTTAAAACCACATTTATCGCCTTGGGCTTTAGCTAAAAGAGCTGCCGAAATTAAGGTTTTACCACTGTCAGTATCGGTTCCTGTCACAAAATATAGCATAGCGTCAGCCTCGTTTAGCATGGATATACGCAATTTGATAAGTTAATGGCAAGCCTTTATCGGTACGCAGACTTTCTGCCAACGCGACACGTTGCTGCCATTGTCGCTTGGTGAGCGCGTGACGCTGCTTACCTGCACCATGTTGATCAAATGACGCCCCCACACCTTTTATTGAATATAGTAAGCTGCGTAAATCATCGAAATAAACCTTAATACTCTCAACCTTAATATCGACGCTGTGCCAGTCATCCGGCGTCACTTGAGATACGTTAAATGCAGTCTTAAGCGTGGATACTGAATCAAATTGATTGACGTGGAAACCTAAGCTTTCCAATTCAGCTAAACTGCCATCTACCACTACGCTGAGGTAACATTCACCTCCAGATCGTAATACTCGATGAAACTCAGCAAACGCTTTAGGTAAGGTTTGGCACCACTGTAAGGCTAAATTGGAATAGATATTGTCAATAGAATCACTTTGCAAACCTAGTGCTTGGGCATCAGTGCAAAGAGGCAAATAATCAGGATGCTGTTGAACCAACTGTGTAAGCATGCCATGAGAGATATCAACTGCAACTATTTGGTTTACTCGTTCAAAAGCTTTAAAACATGTCCCGGGACCGGCTCCGACATCAAGTAAGGTGCCACACAAGTTAGCCTGTTGTAGCAACTGTTTGGCGCTAATGCGTTGCAATACATCATGTTGCTTGTATTGAGCAGCAGCTATTGAAAATGTGTTTGCAACCGGATTATCTAACGTCATGGGGGCTCTCAAAGGTACGACTTATTTGACTACTGATTTATCAACTGCTTGTGGAACTAATACAGCCTGCATCGAATTATTATCATGTTGATGAATAAGAACAGCTACTGCGGCAACAAGTTCATGAATATCAATAGCTTGATGTTGTGCGTTTAACGTCACACGTAAACGCTCCTGCCCTTTTGGTACCGTTGGTGAACGAATAGCACCCACCAAAAAACCTTGTTGTGTTAACTGCTCTGCAATTGCCATTACGCGATGATTATCACCGATCATAATCGGCTGAATAGCGGTCGTTGAAGATGTAATATTAAGTTTGTTTTCCACTGCAAGTTGCCTAAACAATGCAATATTAGCCTTTAGTTGTGTCAATAGCTGTGGATTAGCTTGTTGCCAATTTATCGCAGCTAAGGCTAACTGAGCATTAGCTGGTGACAACGCGGTAGAATAAATATACTCACGACAAGTCGCAATTAAGTAATCAATCACCTCTTGCGAGGCTAAAATAGCCGCGCCTTGCCCCCCAATTGCCTTACCAAATGTTACCACTTGAATATCGACATTATCGGCATTAACAAATGAGCTAGATAGCAAACCAAAACCGTGGGCATCATCGACAATCAGCCAACAGTCATGCTGTTGGCATAGCGCGGATAGTTCAGAAATAGGCGCTATATCGCCATCCATACTAAACACACTTTCGGTAACAACAGCAGTATGAGGATTACGCTCAATAAGGCGCTCTGCACTGCTAATATCGTTATGTAAAAAACGACGAATTTTACTGCCACTGTCTTGCAACCCATCTATGACAGAGGCATGCACCAATTTGTCGGCTATTACAATGTCATCGCTGTTAAATAGGGTTTTCATTAACGCACTGTTTGCACTAAAACCGGAACTAAATAACATGCAAGCTTGGTGACCAGTAAGTTCACATAAACGTTTTTCAAGCGCTACATGAGCTTGGTTATAACCACTCACAAGAGGTGATGCGCGACTGCCGACACCATACTGCTGTGCCCCAGCATAAAGTGCTAAAGCTAAAGCGGGTTCACGGGCTAAGCCTAAGTAATCATTATGGCTAAAATCAATCACCGCATGCTGTTTTGTTGCCATCATATGTCGTTGGCGTAAAAGGCCAGTAGCCTGCAGTTCAGCAAGCTTATCACTTATCCGCTGAGTTAATGGGTGCAATCCAATGACAGGTTGTCCTGATACGGTCATATAAAATTATAACGCCGCGGCATCAAAAAACTGTTTAGTCGACTTATCTTGTTTAGCGCTGGCTTTGGCTAATAATGCACTATCATTTTCGATATTGGCTTGTGGGCCTTGCTCTGGGTGTAACCCTAAACGTCGGAATAAACTCATGTCATCGTTTTCTTCAGGGTTAGGCGTCGTCAACAACTTACAACCGTAGAAAATAGAGTTAGCACCAGCAAAGAAACACATTGATTGCAGTTCATCACTCATGCTTTCACGTCCAGCAGATAAGCGCACCCGTGATTTAGGCATGATAATACGCGCTACTGCAATAGTGCGCACAAACTCAAGTGGGTCAAGATCATCTATTTTTTCAAACGGCGTACCGGCCACTTTAACCAGCATGTTGATTGGTACAGAATCTGGATGTTGTTCTAAATTGGCCAATTGTTGCAGTAAACCTGCGCGATCGGTTGCTTGCTCGCCCATACCCACAATGCCACCAGAACATACCTTCATCCCAGAAGCCCGTACGTTTGTTAATGTATCTAAACGGCTTTGATAAGTGCGAGTGGTGATAACGTCGCCGTAATATTCAGGTGAGGTATCAAGGTTATGGTTGTAATAATCTAAACCCGCATTAGCTAATGTATCAGCCTGTTCAGACGACAACATACCTAATGTCATGCAAGTTTCCATACCTAAGGCACGGACATCTTTTACCATTTGCGTTAAATATGGCATGTCTTTGTCACGTGGGTTACGCCAAGCGGCCCCCATACAAAAACGTGATGCTCCTGCTGCTTTAGCACTTTTAGCCTCTGTTAATACTTTTTCAATTTCAAGTAAACGTTCTTTTTCAAGACCAGTGTCGTAACGTGCGCTTTGTGGACAATATTTACAGTCCTCAGGGCATGCACCCGTTTTAATTGATAAAAGACGGCTGATCTGCACTTCGTTAGGGTCAAATGTTTCACGATGAATACTGTGTGCTTTAAACAATAAATCATTCATAGGCAACGCAAATAATGCTTCAATTTGTTCTTTTTGCCAATCGTGACGAACTTCAGCTAACGACATGGATCATTCCTTTTTTTATTTTATGTTGGCTAGGATACCCTGAGCCCGTAAACTGTCAACGCAGCTATTACTTCACGCTTTACAAGCGGTCAAAAAACGAGCACCTATAATTATGGCACTTTCCGACCAAAAAACCACTATTGATTACGCTTTCGATGAACAACACATTTGGCACCCTTATACCTCCATGACCCAGTCTCTGCCTGTATATGGCGTCGTTTCAGCTCAAGGCTGTGAGCTGACATTAGACAGTGGCAAGATACTCATTGATGGTACGAGTTCGTGGTGGTCATGCGTACACGGTTATAGTCATCCGACCATTTTAGCGGCGATGCAACAACAGCTTTCACAGCTTAGTCACGTGATGTTTGGCGGCATAACCCACCAGCCAGCTATTGAAGCATCAAAACGTTTAGTGCAAATGACCAGTGATAACTTAACGAAGGTTTTCTTAGCCGATTCAGGCTCAATTGCTGTAGAAGTGGCTTTAAAAATGGCGCTTCAATATTGGCAAGGGCGGGATCAACCACAAAAACAACGGATTATGACGGTAAAAAGTGGTTATCACGGTGATACATTTGCGGCGATGAGCGTGTGCGATCCTGATGGTGGTATGCACACCATGTTTGGCAATAATGTGACTAAACAAGTATTTATCCCTGCACCAACGTCTAAGTTTAATGAACCACTGAATCAGACTGATACACTTGCTTTAGAAGCCGCATTTATTCAATATCATCAAGATATTGCCGCAGTGATTATTGAACCTATTATGCAAGGTGCAGGCGGAATGTGGTTTTACTCGCCTGGTTATTTAGTTAAATTACGTCAACTGTGCGATCAATACCATGTACTTCTGATATTAGACGAAATAGCGACCGGATTTGGTCGAACAGGTACCCTATTCGCTTATGAACATGCCAATATCGAAGCGGATATTTTGTGTGTAGGTAAAGCCTTAACTGGAGGATATATTAGCCTCGCCGCCACCTTATGCAGTGACGAAGTTGCTAATGGCATTAGTGACTCACCTGCAGGTGTATTTATGCACGGCCCTACGTTTATGGGTAATCCATTGGCATGTGCAGCAGCAACAGCCAGCTTAGACTTACTTCTTAAAGGCGAGTGGCAGCAACAAGTTGAAAACATTGAATTTCAGCTCAAGCAAGAACTTGCTAGTGCGATTGATTTACCTCAAGTGAATGATGTTCGTGTGCTAGGGGCTGTTGGGGTGATTGAAATGGTCAATACAGTGAACACAGCCGAATTACAACAAGCCTTTGTTGATCTTGGTGTTTGGGTTCGACCGTTTAATAAATATATCTATCTTATGCCGCCCTACACCATCAGTGCTAAGCAATTAAGTAAATTGACCGCGGCGATGCTCACGGTCGCAAAAGGCATTGATACTACCCCCGTGACGGCTCAATTTATTAGTCACGGTTAGTCACATTCAAATAAATATATTTTGGAGTTCAGGCTTGAGGCCATCAAAAGCTAATTTACTTCAACTTGGGGTATAAAGTTAATAAATTAGTTAGTTGATTAATAATAAGGGCCGTAGATTCTCTCATCGGCCCGATTTATAAATCACACAGTTGCGCGCTCTGACACCATTTCACCGTCATGCTCATTATCATCGAGCCATTTTAATTTTGATAATGGATAGCCTAAAAACCATTTAGCGCGTTCGAGTACAATGCGAGTTTTAATATGTTTTATCCGCAAATCTGTTTGATCAATTACTTTTTAACCAAACTAGAAATTAACGCACGCAATGCGGCAGGTTTAACCATCTTAGCCATATAGTGATAACCGCGTCGTTCAATATCATCTACCAAGTCTTTATTGGTATTTGCGGTAATAAGAATACCCGGTAAATGGGCACCATAGCGTGAACGAATATTGTCCATAGCATCAACGCCATTTTGGTCATCATCTAAATGGTAATCTGCTAAAATAATATCTGGGGCGACACCTTTAAGTCCCAACTTAATCCGAGCATCAGCAAGATCTGTTGCACAAATAACCTCACATTGCCAACGACTTAATAATGACTCAAGTCCAGCCAAAATTGCTTCTTCATTATCAATACATAACACTTTAACGCCTGCTAGAGGCTGTAATAATGTCGGCAATGGTTTATTTTTCACTTGGCTAACAGTTTGTCCTAGCGGCACAATAATAGAGAACATGGAGCCTTGTCCTAGCGCTGATTGCACTTGAATGGAGTGATCGAGCACTTTACTTATTCTATCAGCAATGGCTAAGCCTAGCCCTAAACCACTGACATTACGGCTACTGGGATGATTTAGGCGTTTAAACTCTTTAAATATTTCTTGAGTATCGTACTCATCAATTCCACAGCCAGTATCCAATACTTGGATCTCGATAAAATCACCGCGATGACGACAACCAAATAAGACTTTGCCTCCGCGGGCGTAACGATAAGCATTAGTTAAAAAGTTTTGCAATATTCGGCGTAACAATGACGGGTCAGAATTTACCGTAGCTGAGCATGGCACCATAGAAAACGAAATTTGGTTATCCCCTGCCATTGCATCAAACTCAATAGATAAACCATTGATAATCTCAGAGATGGCAAAATCACGGCGATTAACATCCACCATGCCAGAATCTAATTTTGAGATATCCAATAAATCCGTCAGCAACTCACCAGCAGTTTTTAGCGAACTGTTAACGTGTGTTAACATCGTACGAGCTTCAAGGTCTAAGTTTGGGTATTGCGACAATGACGCAGTAAACAATCTAGCAGCATTTAATGGCTGCATTAAATCATGCCCTACAGCGGCTAAAAAGCGGGTTTTAGAGGCATTAGCGAGCTCTTCTTGGGCTTTTGACTCAAGTAATTCACTGTTTAGCATCGCTAATTCATAGGTACGCTCTTGCACACGACTTTCTAAGGTTTCATTGGCTTCAAGTAATGCCTTTTCTTGCAAGCGATACTGAGTAATATCGGTAAATGTCATCACAAAGCCACCATCGGGCATTGGATTACCCTGAATTTTAATCACTTTACCATCTCTACGTTCGCGTTCTGAGGTATGCGCGGTACCATTACGCATGTGCTGCACTCGAATTGCGATTTGATTCTCCATATCTCCATCACCACAAAAGCCGCGAGAAGCATTAAATCGAACCACATCAGCAATGGGCATACCTTTTTGTAAAAAACCTTCTGGGTATTGATATAAATCCGCGTAGCGATAATTCCAAGCAACGAGATTAAGATCCTTATCAACCACACTCATCCCTTCATAGGCATGTTCAATAGCGCCACGGAGCATATCTTGGCTTAACATAATTTTTGATGAAGCTTCATCTACTAAGCTAAATACTTCATCTAACGCCAGATCTCGCCCTTGTAGGACCGAGTCCATCACTAACGAAGCACTTGATGCCCCGAGTACCCCTGACAACATGTGCTCGGTGTGGGCGATTAACTCCTCTGGCGCGGCTTTATACCAACTGTCACTTTTTACTGCATCGGGCGAAAAACGGCTAAAACTCTCATAAGCGCGGGTAGGACTAACAAAACGGCTAGCTAAAATAAGTAAATCTTGTTGCGATATAGGCCCCTGACGCTTGTTAGCACCTTGCTTTGAAGACCAAGGCTTAACAAAGTTACTTGCTTGAATGCGCTCAGCAACACCAGCTCTGAACCAAATAGAGCCGAGTACGTAACACACCACATTTGCAAGTAACGCAATTAATGTGTCACTGACATTGGGAGTAATACTATTGAGTAAATCAAACTCACCGCCAATGAATCGAGCTTGACCAGCGCCTTGTAGTAAAATAAAACACCACAAACAAAAACCAACAGCGAGGCCAAAATATACTCCAGCACGATTACCATTTTTCCAATATAAACCGCCGACCAATGCAGGGGCTAACTGAGAAAACGCCCCAAATGACAACATGCCTAAATGCGACAACGAATCGCTATCTGCCAAGGTTAAATAGCTTAGATAACCAAAACCTAAAATCACCACAATGGCAAAGCGACGGACATTTAATAACAATTGCGAGAACTGACTAAAGTTTTTTTCTCGAATCTGCCCTGTACGCAATAAAAACGGCACCAACCATTCGTTACTGACCATCACACTAATCGTCACCACAGCAACGATCACCATACCGGTAGCGGCCGATAAAGTACCAAGTAATGCAATGACAGCCAATAAGGGTTGATCGAGCGCAAGCGGTAAATTAATCACATAGGTATCGGCAGAAACAGAATCGCCTAACAATACTTTACCTGCTAATGCCAACGGCGCGACAAACATGCCAAACAACGCTAAATAAATAGGTAGAATCCAGCGTGATTTTTGCAAAATATGTTCGCCACCACACTCAACAACCATCGCATGGAATTGTCTCGGCATACACAAAAATGCTGCCATTCCGACAAATAACTCCGGCAAAAATGATTCCAGACGTAAATGACTATTCTCAATGAGTCCTTTGGCAGATGCTTGTTGCCAGATATCCCCAAAGCCATCGAAAAAACCAAAACTGATTACCGCACCCACAATGATAAATGCGGCTAATTTGACTAACGACTCGAACGCTATTGCGACCATCATTCCGGGATTATGCTCTGTTGCATCTAATTTTCGAGTACCAAATAAAATAGCAAAAATCGCTAAAAGCATGGTGATCAATAACGGCACAACGATCGGACTTAATGGATTATCATCAGGCTGAAATAAATTAAGACTAAACACCATCGCTTTAAGCTGTAAAGCGATGTAAGGCATGATGCCAAATAAGGCGATGAGGGTAACAATTGCTGCCAGTAACTGTGACTTACCGTAACGGGCAGCAATAAAATCGGCAACAGAAGTAATGTTTTGTGCTTTAGATACCACGACCATTTTTCGCAGCATGCCAAAACCAAGGGTAAATACCAAAATTGGACCCACAAAAATCGGTAAAAAAGACCACAAATCGTTTGCAGACTGCCCTACTGTGCCTAAAAAACTCCATGATGAACAATACACAGCAAGACTGAGACCATAAATCCATACTTGGACTTTTTGGCTTATCTTACTAAACCAGCGTTCAGCACCCCACGCCAAAGTAAATAACAATGACACGTAACACACCGCAATGATTGCTACTATTAAAGTTAAATTCATTCAATCTTCCGCTATCGTTTTATTGTTATTAACCATCTATTTTATTTTTATCACAACTTAACACGTTGAACGTAAAACAACCTACATTAGATAAAATGAGTAATTGTGGCACAAACTATTACCAAGATTTATGATTCTACCATGTGCAACAGACTAAATATTAAGGATATTTTAAAACTAGACCAAGGTCTAATAGTGTTGGTAGTCGGTTGCAGATGATACTTTAACCACGCCATTTTTAGAAAGGGAAGCCCTATGAGCTCGCAGTCTCTTTACAAAGTTCCTAGTGACATTGCAAAAAACGCACTGGTTAATAACGATCAATATAAGAAAATGTACCAGGAATCCATCGTTAATCCAGAAGGTTTTTGGAGAGAACACGGCAAACGTATTGATTGGATTAAACCTTATACCAAAATTAAAAAAACCTCTTTTGACGATCATAACTTATCAATTAACTGGTTTTACGACGGCACGCTTAACGCATCTGCTAACTGCTTAGATCGTCACTTAGAAGAACATGGCGATAAACTCGCGATTATTTGGGAAGGTGATGACGCTAATGAACAGCGTAAAATAACTTACGCTGAATTACATGCAGACGTCTGTAAATTTGCCAACGCCCTGCGCAGTCAAGGCGTAAATAAAGGCGATATCGTCACGATTTATATGCCTATGGTGCCAGAAGCGGCCGTCGCTATGTTAGCTTGCGCTCGTATTGGTGCAGTTCATTCTGTGGTGTTTGGTGGCTTTTCACCAGATTCAATTGCAGCAAGGGTAATTGACGGTAAATCAAAAGTCATCATCACCTCAGATGAAGGTGTTCGTGGTGGTCGTAAAATTCCTTTAAAACGTAGCGTTGATGAAGCAATATCAAACCCTGATGTGACTTGTGTTGAAAAAGTCATCGTATTAAAGCGCACCGGTGGTGACATAGATTGGGTTGAAGGCCGAGATATTTGGTGGGACTCACTTATGGACGTTGCTTCAGAGCATTGTATTCCAGCTGAAATGAACGCCGAAGACCCATTGTTTTTACTTTATACCTCAGGCTCTACTGGTAACCCTAAAGGTGTGCTGCATACCACTGGCGGTTATATGGTATATGCATCAATGACACACGAATATGTGTTTGATTACAAGGCTGATGAAGTCTATTGGTGTACTGCTGATGTAGGTTGGATTACTGGTCATTCATATATGGTATATGGTCCTTTTGCCAATGCTGCCACAGTATTAATTCATGAAGGTGTACCTAATCACCCAACACCTGCCCGCCTTGGTGAAATGATTGACCGTCATAACGTTAATATTCTATATACAGCACCGACATTAATTCGTGCGCTTATGGCTGAAGGCAAAGAACAATTTAGCAGCTATAAAGGCGACTCGTTACGCATTATGGGATCAGTAGGCGAACCCATAAATCCAGAAGCATGGCGTTGGTACCATGAGGTGATCGGTCATGAAAAATGCCCTATCGTTGATACGTGGTGGCAAACCGAAACCGGTGGTATTTTGATTAGTCCATTACCGGGCGCTACCGACACCAAGCCAGGTTCCGCAACACGACCTTTTTTTGGTGTACAACCTGCTTTAGTCGACAACATGGGCAACATTGTTGAAGGCGTAACAGAAGGTAATTTGGTCATTCTAGACTCATGGCCAGGACAAATGCGTACCGTTTACGGTGATCATGATAGATTTGCGCTAACGTATTTTAAAACATTCCGCGGCATGTATTTTACTGGTGATGGCGCGCGTCGTGATGAAGATGGTTACTATTGGATTACTGGTCGTGTTGATGACGTGATTAATGTGTCAGGCCATAGATTAGGTACCGCTGAAGTTGAAAGCGCATTAGTGGCACATAATCTCGTTGCTGAAGCGGCCGTTGTGGGTTATCCACATGACATTAAAGGCCAAGGTATTTACGCCTATGTTACCTTAACTCGCGGAGTTGAACCCACAGAAGAATTACGCCAAGAATTACGTCAATGGGTACGTAAAGAAATTGGTGCCCTCGCCACACCGGATTTGATTCAATGGGCAAGTGGTTTACCCAAAACGCGTTCAGGTAAAATTATGCGTCGATTCTTACGTAAAATTGCAGCAAACGAAGTGACTAACTTAGGTGATTCTTCAACTCTGGCTGATCCAGCAGTAATTGATACATTGATTGAGTCACGCTTAAACAAAACTGAGTAATACATACCAATTTGTGATGTCCTACCCACCCAGAGAAATCCTGACCAATTTCTCTCTTAGCCCCTCCCTTGAGGGGCTTTTTTTATTCATTAATTGTGATTATTTTTGTTCTTCGACTGCAGGTAATTCACCGTAACGGGTGTCAATAGTGACTTTGTATGAATGGTCATTATGGCTTATCTGATAGTTTGCTGAATTACCAACATTCAATTTAAGAGACTTATCACCTAATAATTCAGGAGCACCATTAGATTGGTCACTTAAGCTCACCACTAAATTAACTTTAGATGCTTGTGACTTTTCAGAAACAATGGTCACGCCATAATCCCCTTCAACATCAAGCGATACGGATTCATTAAAGCCCATTACGATTTTGGATACTGAAATAGTCACATCTTGAGATTGTGCGGCATGTTCTTCAATCGATATCTCTACAACCAATCCTTGCTCCGCCATGGCGCAGTGACTTACGACTAGCAATGCAAGTAATGATAAATATTTCATGCGGTATACTCCTAATTTTTCGATTTTATTATAATAATTACCTGACATTTGTGATAAATCTACACTAAGCCAACAGATAAAACAGTGGTTAACTCGCAAAATACTACGAATTAATCGACTACAAATAACGCTTATTTAACATTATCTAGCTAAATACCCTTGAAGGTCTATGTTATTCTGTTGCCAAATAAGATCCATCACTTCACATACATTCACAAACATAACCAACACACATATGACCATTAGCCTTAGAGATTACCAACAGCAAGCTGTAGATGCCGCTGTAACGCATTTTAAACAAAGCCAACAATCAGCCGTATTAGTATTACCTACTGGTGCAGGTAAAAGCATCGTTATTGCCGAACTGGCAAGAATTGCAACTGGTAATATATTAGTGCTAACCCACGTTAAAGAATTAGTGGCACAAAATGCTGAAAAAGTTGGTCTGCTGACACAAGATGCTAGTATCTATTCAGCTGGGCTTAAACAAAAAAAAGCCAGCGGCAAAACGGTTATCGCTAGCGTTCAATCAGCCTCCAGAGCACTAACCAAATTCGACCAACCTTTTTCATTAGTTATTATTGATGAATGTCATAGAGTCAGTAATGAGTCGACTAGTCAATATCAACAGTTGCTTACTCACTTACGCACTAAAAATCCAAATATAAAATTACTTGGGCTTACTGCGACGCCCTATAGACTAGGCATAGGTTGGATATATCGTCATCATTATCACGGTAAAGTCGGTAATACCGATAAACCGATATTCGAAAAATGTATTTTTGAATTACCGATGCGACCATTAATCAAAAAAGGCTATTTAACTCAGCCTACTATTTTTGATGGATTCAGTGCTCAATATGATTTCAGTAGCTTAGCGCCACCCGAAACCAATGAATACCCACAAGCTGAGGTTGATAATTTACTGCATCACCAAGGCAGAGCCACCACCGCAATCATTAAACAAGTCAAGCAACTAGCAGTGCACCGCCAAGGAGTACTTATCTTTGCCGCGACGGTACGTCATGCAAATGAAATAATGATGTTAATGAATGATGACGCTGCTTTAATAACAGCAAAAACACCACATGCAGACCGTGATGACATCATTGAACGTTTTAAATCTAAAAAGCTTAAATTTATTGTCAATGTTGCTGTATTAACCACAGGTTTTGATGCGCCACACGTTGATCTTATTGCCATACTTCGCCCTACAGCATCAGTAAGCTTATTCCAACAAATGATTGGCCGAGGTTTGCGGTTGGCAGCAAATAAAACTGATTGTCTTGTCATTGACTACGCCGCAAATGGTTATGATTTATTTTATCCCGAGGTGGGTCAACCTAAACCCAACAGTAAATCGGTCCCAGTACAAGTACACTGCCCGGTATGTCAATTTGCCAACACATTTTGGGGGTTAGTCGATACAGAAGGTGACATCATTGAGCATTTTGGGCGACGCTGTCAGGGCCTTATTAATGATACAGAGCAATGTGACTTTAGATTCAGATCTAAACTATGTCCAGACTGTGGCGCCGAAAACGATATTGCGGCGCGCATTTGCCAACAGTGTAATTCAACGTTAATTGATCCAGACAAACGACTTAAGCAAGTGTTAAATGCACAACACCATCATTTATTTAAATGCCAAGAAATGCTGCTACAGGATAAAGACGGTAAATTATTAATCCAATATATCGATATTGAGGGTAATGATTTTAAACAAAGTTTTCAGTTTTCAACCAAAGCACAACAACGGGCTTTTTACGCAGTATTTGTATTCAGTCATACTCGTACACCAGGATTACCACACCCACACTACAACACCATCGCCGACGTTTTAGCTGACAAAGATCGCTTTAGAAAACCCGATTTACTACTCTTAAAAAAAAATAAACACCGATGGGATTTAATCGAATCATTTTTTGATTATCAAGGAAAATATCAAATCGATATGAGTTAAAACAAAATTAATCGCCCTGAATTATGATTTAAAAAGATCATATGGTATAAATTGCTCATATCATTAAACAGGAGTCACCATGTTTGTCGTTATTTTTGGCCGTCCAGCTTGCCCATATTGTGTCCGTGCCGTTGAATTATCTGAAAAGTTAGCCGCACAAAGTGAAGATTTTAAATTTAAGTATATCGATATTCATGCAGAGGGTATCTCTAAAGCAGATCTCTCTAAGAGTGTAGGTAAAACAGTTGAAACAGTACCGCAGATCTTTATTGATGAACAACCTATTGGCGGTTGCACTGAATTTGAAGCGTATGTTCGCCAAAATAACCTATTAAATTAATCCCTTAATTGATTAGTTTATACAGTAATTAAAAAAGGCAACCATACGGTTGCCTTTTGTTTTATAGCATCACACTACAGTACGTATTTTGCAGAAAACATCACTCGGTTTAAATCACCATCAATACCATCTTCACGCTCGTTCAACGCATGCATAAATTCAACACCAAACGTGAGCGGTTTTGACGGAGAATACAATAAATTCACGTATGCTGAATACGCTTCTTTATTCACAGCCTCACCTGTTAACGCAACATCGTTATCCGCAGAAAAACCTGAGAACGTAAAGCTTGAACGCCATTGCTCCGTCCACCAGTGACGATAAGCGACAAAACCCCCAAATGATTTTATCGCTTGAATATCACCGTTAGCATCAATTACACCAGCATTAGCATAGTTTAATGCCATATAACGCCCAAGGCCTTCACCATAAGTTGCGGTAAACTTAAAATCGTCTTTACCTACAGGGATGACACCGGCAAAACTAGCACCATAACCTAACTCGGATGCGTCATAAGCTGTACCACCAACGACTTGCTCAACGTTAAGTTGTCTGACAATCGCCGCAGCGGAGAAAGTCGAACCATTTGAAGAACTAAAGTTATAACGACCCACAAAATCAGGAATTACACCACTTCCACTGGTAATACGAGCGCCACCACCATAAGGAGTTACAGTGGTTTCTGGGTTTTCAATAGAGAATTGCCAATTACCGCTGGTATAACGAACTTGTGATTGTCTTACAAAGGGTGTGCCTTCCGGTGCACCTACAAAATCAAGGTTTTCAGGTAAGGCTCCTGGGTTTTGAAATGTGGACCATGTTTGGCCGACGGTCCATTCATCATAGCTCATAAATGCATGACGGATTCTTGGTGAGTAACTATTCGATACTCGCTCATTACCATCACTGTGAGTCATAAAATCTAACTCAATAAAACCAGTTAACTTATGTCCATCAATATCGGTTACAGTTTTAAAGTTAAAGCGAGATTCTCGAGCCTGAAAGTCAACAACTTGCTTACCATTACCCTCAGTCCCATAAATGGTACCTGGTACATAAAACTGACGAGAAAGAGAACCAGAATCAGGCGCCCCATTACCGTAGTCACTAAACATCACATCTGCTTTTATGTAGCCACCAAATGTCATATCGGTTGCAGCCTGAGCTCCCCCACTCATAGCCAATAAAGCACTTGCAACAAAAAGATTTAACTTTAGTTTTTTCATTATTATCTCCCTATTTATATTGTTCTAATCTTGAGCAATATGAGCTAATTAACAAACAAGTAACATTAGCAATAGGTCTATGAGACAAAAGTAGATAAGCAAAAGCTAAAGCATGATTTTGTATGGCAACCCAATGTACAATTCGAGGGTGAAATTAAAATACAATGGTAAGTTCGTAAACATCCGTTATAGAAAGTTAAAGTTGAATGATTACAAACCTAAATAGACTTAATTGCTTGAACAAATACAGAGGAAGTTTGAATTTTAGTGATTGAAGCTGTGATAGATATATTGATAGTTATTGATTTAACGACGAAGAAAGAACAAAAGTAGCGGAAGTTTTTACTGACTTTATATTATTGAGAGATAAATTAGTGGAAAGGATAAATTAAGTGGTGGGTCGTGAAGGATTCGAACCTTCGACCAATTGGTTAAAAGCCAACTGCTCTACCAACTGAGCTAACGACCCATCTTGGTGTTGCAAGAATATTCATTCTTACTGGAGTATATGCCCCATTTGTACAACGTTTAAATTATTTAGCCACTATTTAAAAAGTGGTGGGTCGTGAAGGATTCGAACCTTCGACCAATTGGTTAAAAGCCAACTGCTCTACCAACTGAGCTAACGACCCATCTTGGTGTTGCGAGAGGAACAAAAGCCAACTGTCTCTATTTCAAGACCAACTGAACTAACGACCCATCTTGGTACTGCACTTAAATTCTTTAGACACTATTTAGAAAGTGGTGGGTCGTGAAGGATTCGAACCTTCGACCAATTGGTTAAAAGCCAACTGCTCTACCAACTGAGCTAACGACCCATCTTGGTGTTGCAAGAACTACTATTCTTACTGGTACAAAAGCCAACTGTCTCTATTTCAAGACCAACTAAGCTAATGACCCGTCTTGCTACTGCACTTAAATTGTTTAGACACTATTTAAAAAGTGGTGGGTCGTGAAGGATTCGAACCTTCGACCAATTGGTTAAAAGCCAACTGCTCTACCAACTGAGCTAACGACCCATCTTGGTGTTGCGAGAGGAACAAAAGCCAACTGTCTCTGTTTCAAGACCAACTGAACTAACGACCCATCTTGGTACTGCACTTAAATTCTTTAGACACTATTTAGAAAGTGGTGGGTCGTGAAGGATTCGAACCTTCGACCAATTGGTTAAAAGCCAACTGCTCTACCAACTGAGCTAACGACCCATCTTGGTGTTGCAAGAACTACTATTCTTATTGGTACATAAGCCAACTGTCTCTATTTCAAGACCAACTGAGCTAACGACCCATCTTGGTGTAACATTTAAATTGTTTAGACACTATTTAAAAAGTGGTGGGTCGTGAAGGATTCGAACCTTCGACCAATTGGTTAAAAGCCAACTGCTCTACCAACTGAGCTAACGACCCATCTTGGTGTTGCAAGAACTACTATTCTTACTGGTACAAAAGCCAACTGTCTCTATTTCAAGACCAACTGAGCTAACGACCCATCTTGGTGTTGCATGAATTCATATTCTTGCTGGAACAAAAGCCAACCGTCTCTATTTCAAGACCAACTGAACTAACTATCCATTCAGTTTTGTAAAATATACACATCGGTTAATGCTTTTAATCCCCTCAGAAAGCTATGCCGTTCTGAGGGCGCCTATAATACCTTTTTCAATTTCTCATGCAAGCGCAAATTTATAATTTCTTGTTGTTTGCATGAAAAACAGACTAAGAGGCTGTTTTTTGTCTTAATTAGCCTTTCAGTGCCGATAATTGCTGTTGTGCAAGGCGAGCGGATGCACTATCTGCATATTCTTTTAAGACTTTATTATAGAGGGCTCTTGCACCTGCTGAATCATTTTCTTTTTCTGCGATCATTCCCAGTTTGACTAAACTGTCACTACGCTTATTAGAGTCTGCAAATTTAGTAACCACTGTACTAAACGCTTGTTTCGCGTCACTGTATTCGTTTTTATTATATAAAAGTTGACCTAACCAATAGTTAGCGTTTGCTGCATAGTTAGAATCTGGATATGTAGCAATAAAATTACGAAATGCTGGTATTGCTTCATCATATTTGCGCTCTTTTAACACCAAATTGACAGCAGCCTCATAGCTTCCAGTTTCACCCAAAGTTGAGCTAGCTGCAGCCACCGTAGTAGCATCAGCTGGAATGGTAGCTGTTGGGGTTGATGACTTAGCAGTAAGATTAGCAATTTCCTCATACAGTTGACGTTGACGCTGTATCATTTGATTCATTTGATAATTTTGCTGCTCAGTAATGCCTCGTAAATCCAACACTTCATTTTGCAGTGCATCCATACGGCGTTGCATGTCAAAGTCACCTTGTTGCTTTGCCTTAATGATGCGCTCTAACTTAGCGATTCGATCATCATTTGAACCATTCGATGCATCCGAAACAGGTGCTGGGGCAGCAAACGCAGTCGCGGTAGTGAATAACATTGCCGCAACTAATATGACTTTTTTCATTTTTTTACTCCTAAAAAAGGCCAACCGTTACCGGTTGGCCTTACATCTTTAACTATTAGTAAACTAACACACCACGACGGTTTTTACCAAAACCAGTATCTGTACGAGAGTAATCTAATGGTTTTTCTTCACCATAGCTGACAATACTCATTTGGCTAGGCTGTACACCCATACCTTGTAAATACTTAGCAATCGCTTTAGCTCGACGTTCACCTAGCGCGATATTGTATTCAGGCGTACCACGTTCATCAGCATGACCTTCAATCAGAACACGGACATTTGGGTGTTCAACTAAATAATTACCATGTGCTTGAATGATTTCAGCATTTTCGCTTTGAACTTCACTACGGTCAAAATCGAAATAAATGATATTTTGACGACGCAATTCTTGTTCTTTTAAACGTTGTTGCTCTACAGCACTTAAAACAGGTGCTACACCGCCAGTTTCAACGCCACCGGCACCGTATTCACTACTAGTACCACTCATCGAACCGCTAGCATCAGTTTCAGAGTCTGAAGTTGAGCTACAGGCACTCAGTGCCATAAGCGGAACTGCAACCAACATAGCCTTAAACAACTTATTCAGATCCATTTTAAATCCTTATCAATATCTATTTAGAGAAACGGAGACCATGCTGGTGACTTCACCTCGCCCTGGCCGACTGGCAATCTTGCTTTAAATCTGCCATCCATAGAAACAGCAGCTAACACTTGTTTACCTTGATGGGTTGTACCATAGATAACCATAGTGCCATTAGGAGCAACACTTGGCGATTCATCAAGTTGGGTTGATGAAAGCACCTGCATAAAGCGTGTTGCAAGATCCATTCGGGCAATATGGAATTTACCATTCGTACGGTTTACAAAAATCATACTACGACCATCTGGGGTAATTGAACCACCGAGGTTCCATTCTCCTTCAAAAGTCATACGCGAGACTTTATTTGTATCTAAATTTACGCGATATAACTGTGGCTTCCCACCTCGTTCTGACGTAAACAAAATCGATTTACCATCTGGGAACCAAGAAGGCTCAGTATCAATTGCGTAATGTTCAGTAATGCGTCGAGCAGCTTTGGTCGCTATATCAATGATATAAATATCTGGCTGACCGTCCTTTGACAAGGTCACTGCTAATTTTTTGCCATCTGGAGAGAATGCAGGCGCGCCATTTATCCCATCAAAACTACTCACCAAAGTACGAGTTTGACTATAAATATCCTGAACAAAAATTTCCGCTTTTCTGTTTTCAAAACTAACATAAGCTAAACGACGTCCATCTGGGGACCACGTTGGTGACATTAACGGTTCTGGTGAACGTAATAACATTTGTTCATTGTAACCATCATAATCTGCAATCATTAGATGATAAGGTGCTTTTTGACCAGGCTTAACGACAACGTAGGCAATACGAGTTAAAAATGCACCACGAATACCAGTAAGCTTTTCATAAACAATATCACTAATACGGTGGCCATATTGTCTAAATTGATTTGCACTGATCACTGTTTCACGGCTTTCAAGTAATAACTCGTTGTTATTCTGTGGTCCGTTACCGGCTTGGAGTTGTGCTTTAACTAAATCAATCAACTCAAAGCTGACTAAATATTGATCGGTACCATAGGGCTTAACCGAACCAAGAACAACCGCTTCAGCCTCTACGTTAACCCAACTCTGAGCAATAAAACCATTCACAGATGAAATAGTTGATTGTGGTAATGCACGCACATCAAGAGTTTTAAATGTACCACTGCGAGCCAAATCAGATGCGACAACATCAGAAATAGATGCCGGTGCTGGACCTTCTCCCAACCATACAAAAGGGACTACAGCGATAGGTCTTGCTACATCGACCCCTTCAGTAATCACAATATCTAACGCTGCGCGAGCGGGTGTAGTTAACACTAGTAAAGTCAGTGCTAGCCATTTAGCCAAGTTTTTCATGCGACTCCTTTAACTCAATTCCATCATAGAATACGATTGATATTAATTAAATTCCGGTGAAACGGTTAAATTAATTTCTTTTAATTGTTGATATACAGCAGGTTCTTGCGATACAGGTAAACGTCCCGCTTTATTTATTGACGCTTTAGCTGCACGACAAACAACCTGATCACCATCCAATGTTTGGCTGCTTGTGACAAATCCGTCTGGTGCTAAGCGAATAAACACCCGGCAACTCTTACCTCTCATGGATTCATCTACCACCAAGTTACGTTGAATTGTGGCGATAATCATTGCTTTATATTTCTCTACCTCAGATAAAACTTGTTTATTGCGCGTTTTAGATAGCGAGTCTTGTTCTGCAGCCATTGCTTCAGCCATCTCACGCTCTTGACGTGCCTTGGCATCAGCTTCGGCTTTACGTTTACGCTCAGCATCTTCTTTACGTTTACGTTCATCATCAGCACGCTGACGCTCTTCTTGTGCTTTTTTAGCCGCGGCTTCTTCCTGCTTACGTTTTTCAGATGCTTGTTTAGCGGCATCTTCTGCTACTTTTTGTTCCTGTTCTTTCTGCTTACGCACCACTTCAGCTTTATCTGCTCGGTCTTTTTCTAACAGTTGTTTTGCTTGAGCGGCTTTAGCAGCATCATTAGCCTTTTGAGTTTCCTGCTCTTTTTGTTTGCGCTGGATCTCTAAGGTTTTAATTTTTTCTTGTTCGCGCTCACGATTTCGACGAGCTTCTAATGCTTTACGTTCTAACTCAGCTTGACGGGCTTTTTCTTGCTTAGCCACATCTTGTTTTTGTTTCTTTAATTGCTCAACTCTTTCATTAACTTTCTGTTGATCAATCACAATAGCTTTTACAGCCGGCGCACTTGCCGCTGCCGTTTGCATTTGTTTGGGCTTATCCTCAAAACTGATGCCTAAAGCAAGAATGACAATAAACCCAATATGGATACCAGCAGAAATAGCAACGGGTAAGGTTAAATCTGATTTTCCAGCCACCTATTTCTCCTTTGGTGAATCGGTCATTAGCCCTACAGCCGGTACTCCAGCACCTTGCAAGCTAATCATTAGTTGAATAACACTTTCATAAGGAATAGTGCGGTCGGCTTTTACAACCACAGGCCTTAATGGCTCAAGTTGAATTAATGCTCCAACTTCAGTCGATACCTGCTCTAAGTCCATAGCATCTGAATTAGAACTACTGCCGATATTCAAAAAATATTGTCCCGCTGCATCAATGGATGCCACTATCGGAGGCTTACTATCAGGAGGTAACGATTCCGCATTACCTTGAGGTAATTCCACTTTTACCCCTTGCGATACAATAGGCGCTGTCACCATAAAAATAATCAACAACACCAACATAACATCGATATAAGGTACCACGTTGATTTCAGCAACTGGACGACGACGTTTACGCTGATACATTAAACAGCTTCCTTCTCGCTATATGCTTGACGTTGCAATATGTTTGAGAATTCTTCCATAAAGTTAGCATAAGTCATTTCAATTTTATCAACTTGCGTTGTAAAACGGTTATAACCAATCACGGCTGGAATAGCAGCAAACAAGCCCATTGCCGTTGCAATCAATGCTTCGGCAATACCTGGTGCAACCATAGCCAATGTGGCATTTTCTACAGCACCAAGTGCAATAAAGGAATTCATAATCCCCCATACAGTACCAAATAAACCAATATAAGGACTAGTGGACCCAATGGTTGCTAATAGTGGCAAATGATTATCAAGTTTTTCCATTTCACGCGACAAACTTACTCGCATCGCTCGAGTGGTGCCATCCATAACGGCTTCAGGGGCTTTACTGTTTACTTTACTCAACCGAGTATATTCTTTAAAACCAGCGACAAACATTGATTCCAAGCCCGAGATAGCACTGCCACGAGCAATCAATTCTTTGTAAAGACGGTTTAAATCAACACCAGACCAAAACGTATCTTCAAAACGTAATGACTTCACTCTTGCGGAGTTTAATAATTTGTTGCGTTGAATAATCACAGCCCATGAGGCAATCGATAACCCCAATAAGGTCAGCATAACTAACTTTACTAATACACTGGCTTCTAAAAACAAGCCAATAAATGAAATTTCAGCGTGCACTGTCAAACTCCTGAACAATATTTAGGGGGATAGCGCGGGGACGCATACGTGATAAAGATATACACGCGACAACCACTGTCGCTTCACAATAGCAATCACCTTGATAATCAACTAGGCGCTGGTGAAACACCAACGACACTTTTTTTAATTCTATAACCTTGGATTCAATCAATAAGTCTTGTTCAAATTTTGCCGCTTTACGAAAATCTATATCAACGTGTTTAACGACAAAAGCAATATCTTCTGCCAACAGTTCAGCTTGGCGAATACCCATGGATTTTAACCATTGGGTTCTGGCCCGTTCAAAAAAATTTAAGTAATTCGAATGGTACACAACACCACCGGCATCGGTATCTTCGTAATAGACTGAAATAGGCCAAACAAACATAATTTGAACATCAATTTTTTGGTTGTAAAAGTTGGCTTACTATACCTAGTACCATCACGCTTGTGAATAATGCACCAAGTGAAAAATAGACTTTATTTTGCTCAAAATGCGCTAAAACACTCGAAAAACCTCAATAACGGTAATAGATGAAGCTTTATTAATGTATTTCCCCAAAAGATTAACAATCTGTTGAACAAGATACGCTACACCACGTTAACTAATTTTGGTTGATAGCACCTTATTATTGAATCGACTTAACATTAATAGGACACTATAAATGAAGGCATTTGAAGGAGCATAACAGGCAGATAATAAATCAACTTAATATTACCTTTATTAGTAACTGCCATCAATTATTGGCATTTCTCTCTGCTAGGTACGCTGATATGTTTTCCAAAAGAGTTTTCAACTGAAATGTCTAGCGCGGTATTAAACAAGCTAAGATGCCTGCAATGTTTTAAGGCAACCAAACAGTATCAAGATATCAGTAAGCAACAAATATTTTCTTTAAAACAGAGGCCAGACATTTTTAGTCCACAATAATTGATCACCAAAGACAATTACCTATCCATTCTTGATGAGAGATCATTTAACCAATGACGACAACTCATAGGTTATCCCAAGGCAGGTATACTTAACTCATATTCAGCCAAGCATTAACGCAAAACCTATCAAACATCAAGTCAAGATGATAAACAGTCATCCAATAATTGATAATAATACTGGAGCTTAAATAAAATAACGAATCAATAAATTTACCTAATCACCCTGAGCATGATGTGCCATTTGTTAAATAATATTGTTACACCTTTAACTAATCCGAATAGTTATGCAGAGAATATAGATAACAAACCGAAAACCAATGAGATAGACAACTAAATTGAAAGATATATATTGAAATAACCATTAATTCATTAGTTTTTATAATGCTAAATGGTATTTTTTTTCGTTTGTCACATTAGTATATTCATTCTATTATTACCTTGTTTTCAGGACACGTCTGATTCAGATGTTGAAAACAAAGAACTCTACACTGATGTAACCAAATACCTCAGTTAAACCCAGTTCTTATGCTTGACTTCCTTCCTTAAATTTGTTGATTGCAAATTATTTAGCCCACTTGGATTAAGTGGGTTTTTTTTATCCTTTTTTGCAAAAATATCACTCATATTACCTATTTGAGCAATTACTAAAACGTTTTGAGTTTTTTCAATTCAAACTTCATCAGTGTAAAGGTCCTAAGTGTATTTAGATTACTCAACGTAGTAATCTAAAGGTGCAAGTAACTGACATTAATTGAGCTTCAAAACTGATTATGCCAAGCAAGAATCATTAAACATAGATTCTAATGGGCAAAGTCATTACTTGAATTATGCAAAGTACTGATGAATTGATGAATAATAGCATCTAGTGGATATGCCATCATCTCAATATTGGAGCCTAAATTCGGGCATCTCGAAGTGAGATTTTTATGCTGGTGTTCAACAATCATATTTTTATATTAACAATTACCTCAACAACAATTGTTACAAAACGAATAACTTTATTGTATAAAAGAAATTTAATATTGTATTTTACTAGCAGAAACTAAAAAGCTGAAATAGCATTATATAGGTTTAGTTATTTTAATAACAACACGACGGTTCACTTGTCGGTCTTCAGCAAGATCATTACCCGTAACATGACGTTTTTCACCATGACCGGCTGAATGGATACGATCTTTGGGGATACCGCTAGCAATTAAAATGTCTTTGATAGAATCAGCGCGTTTATCCGACACTCTTTGGTTAACTGAGCGTCCTCCATAACTGTCTGTATAAGCATCAATAAATACAAGTTCAACCTCTGGATCAAAAGACAAGTAACGTTGCACTTTTTGTAATTGTTGCGTAGATGAACGAGTAAGGTCAACCCCACCTTCTTGATAATTCAATACAGTAAACGCAATATCATCAAAACTGTAAGGTAATAAATTAGCTAAACAAGCACGAAACTGACGGTATTTACCGCCAAAATTGGCCGAAGATAACCCTACTGCAATCTTAGAATTGTGGTTATACCAATCCGCATAATAAAACGTCGGTTCCATTCCTTGACTCAACTCACTCAACATCGACCAAGCTGCTTTTTTAGGCACTTCACCATTAAATTGCTTATTGTAAGTCAGCTGTGTGATCTCTTTGGAATTGTGACCAGGACGCCAACTAGGAGCTCGGCTAATTAATGTCGCTTTGGTGACAGAATCAGGCTTAAGCCACATATCTAAAGTGAAATTTAAATTCAAATTTTTACCAGCTCTACTCGTAAATATCGCCCGACCATAATCCGGAATATCATGTTCAAGACGACACTCAATTGGATTATTCTCACCAATACGCCAAGCTGAGTTTTCAAGTGACGCAACGTAATACCTCAAATCAGCATGAGCTGTTGAGCAAAGACACAAACTTGCGAGGACCATCAGTTTTCGCCACATAAAACTACCCTTTATACCTGATTACCTTTTTACTATCGGCTACAAAGTCTGTTACTTTAGTAAACAATCATGCTTAATCGAGGATAAAAATCACAATCAGACATGACACTGCGCTTGAGTTTGCGCATAATACTCGGCTTACATCATTTGCACCGATAAATGATAGCTATTGAGGATAAAGACTGTAATGACTGATATTTGCGACGCTAACAAGTTTAAACACCGCTTCCGTGGTTATTTTCCTGTTGTTATCGATGTCGAAACTGCGGGTTTTAATGCCAATACAGACGCATTGCTTGAAATTGCCGTCAGCTTATTAAAAATGAATAGTGATGGGGTCATTAAACTTGATAGAACCCTCCATTTTAATATTGAGCCTTTCGAGGGTGCGAACTTAGAACCTGAATCTTTAGCATTTAATGGTATAGATCCAACAAACCCACTTCGTGGTGCTGTAGACGAGAAAGTCGCTTTTTTAGACATTTTTAAAGAAGTAAAAAAAGCCCAAAAAGCTGCAGATTGTCATCGCAGTATCATTGTCGCGCACAATGCCGCTTTTGATTTAGGTTTTGTTAATAAGGCTATTGAACGAAATAGTTTAAAACGTTCTCCTTTTCATCCTTTTGCTAGCTTTGATACCGCAACTCTCGCCGGACTTGCTATTGGTCACACCGTCCTAGCTAAAGCCTGTAAAATGGCTGGGATCGATTTCGATAATAAAGAAGCACATTCTGCATTGTATGATACCGAACGCACTGCAGAATTATTTTGCTACATTGTAAACCGTTGGAAAGCCTTAGGTGGATGGCCATTGGCGGCTGTAGAAGATGATAGCGACTCAGCAAGCGAATAATGGATACTAATCTTTTTATTATCTCATGCCATTCATCTACAGCGAGCTCTCGATAAAAAACATTAATTTCACCCAATAAAAAAGCTGCCGAAGCAGCTTTTTTTAATTCTAATCAGCAAAATTATAGTTTAGCTGAGTTGTCTTTTAGATATGCAGCAACACCTTCAGTGCTAGCAGTCATGCCTTTTTCGCCTTTTGACCAGCCAGCTGGGCAAACTTCACCGTGTTCTTCATGGAACTGAAGTGCATCAATCATACGGATCATTTCGTCAACGTTACGGCCTAATGGTAAATCGTTAACCACTTGGTGACGAACTTGGCCTTCTTTGTCCACTAAGAAAGAACCACGGAAAGCAACACCCGCTTCTGGATGCTCAACGTCATATGCTTTACAAATCTCATGTTTAACGTCAGCAACTAGAGTGTACTTAACTTGACCAATACCACCCTTGTCTACTGGAGTGTTACGCCATGCATTATGAGTGAACTGTGAATCAATAGAAACACCAATCACTTCAACACCACGCTTAGTGAACTCTTCCATGCGGTGATCAAAAGCAATTAGCTCTGATGGGCATACAAAAGTAAAATCAAGTGGGTAGAAGAAAATAACTGCAGGCTTACCTTTAATTGCGGTAGCAAGGTTAAATGTGTCAACAATTTCGCCAGAACCAAGAACGGCTGCGGCTGTAAAATCTGGGGCTGGACGGCCTACTAATACGCTCATTATCTATCTCCATTTAATGGCTTAAACACTCAACAACGGAATTATTTCATGGCTAGTTTGATGAGTAACTGTGATCAACTTAGCAATTCATTATACCGTTGGGACTTATATCAGTCGTATACCATACATCTAAATTAGCTGACTTATAAGTTATTTCAGATGAAAATTGGTTTACCTGCTGAAAAATAAAACATACAGACTCACTAATATAAAATTACTCTATGACAAATTAATTATCGAAAAATAAAATGTGGCTTTTTAACGTAAGATGAGAACCCAATATAACAATCAAATCTGATTTCAGTTATCCATGACTCAAGCGTAAAGTACTCTCAATATTGTTTACATCACATTTTTCGAGTAATTCTGACGAAGAAACCCGCCAAAACAAGCATCAACAACGAAAAAATGCATCTAGGCTGGACAAATAGAGGTGAGACAGTCAAGAATACCCGCCTCACTTACTTTTATGAATTATAATTATGAATGCGGTTGTTATCGCGGTTTGCTTAATGTTGTTTTTAAGCTTTATTCGAATTAACGTTGTAGTGGCATTAACAATTAGTGCAGTGGCGGCAGGTTTAGTCGGTGGATTAGATATTCATCAAACAATCGCAGCCTTTAACGACGGCCTCGGTGGCGGTGCTCAAATCGCATTAAGTTATGCATTACTTGGCGCATTTGCTGCTGCGTTGTCGCATTCAGGCTTAACAACATTAATTTCTCACTTTATTATAAAAAAGCTCGGTAAAGAACCCAATAGCAGTAATACTATCGTTGTGCGATGGTTATTATTAGCCACAATATTATTAATGGCAGTTTCATCGCAGAATATTTTGCCTATTCATATCGCCTTTATCCCTATTCTTATTCCACCGTTATTGCATGTCATTTCCAAACTGCATATAGACCGCCGCCTTATAGCTTGCATTATCACATTTGGTTTGGTGACCACGTATATGATATTGCCTATCGGTTTTGGTGGGATTTTTCTTAATGACATTTTGTTGGCAAATTTGAACACCAATGGGTTAAATGCGATAGCTGAACAAATTCCCAAAGCAATGTTATTACCCGCTACAGGCATGGTTGTAGGTTTACTTACCGCTATATTTATTAGTTATCGTAAACCTAGACAATATTTGATCGAACAACCTGTGCTCAATGATGATGTATCAATCACGATCAGCCGTAAAAGCTTGTTGGTTTCACTTTCGGCAATTGTGGTCACTTTAGTGGTTCAGTTACAAACCGACTCAATGATATTTGGCGCCTTAAGTGGGTTTGTTATTTTCCGTTTTTCAGGGATCATTAAACATGACGTAAGTAAAGATCTGTTTAATCAAGGCGTGCTTATGATGGCCAATATTGGTTTTATTATGATTGCAGCGGCAGGTTTTGCTGCTGTAGTAAAATCAACAGGGGAAGTGGGAACACTGGTGACCTCTTTAGGCGACATCATAGGTGACAACAAAGCGTTAGCCGCGTTATTGATGCTAATTGTTGGGTTATTAATTACCATGGGAATTGGATCTTCGTTCTCAACGATTCCAATTATCGCTACCATTTATGTGCCGTTAGCACTTAGCTTTGGTTTTTCTCCCGCGGCTACAATTGCGTTAGTGGGAACTGCTGCGGCGCTTGGTGATGCTGGTTCACCTGCATCAGATTCAACATTAGGCCCCACTGCCGGTCTTAATGCGGATGGTCAACATGACCATATTCGCGACAGTGTGATCCCAACCTTTATTCATTACAACATTCCTTTACTGATATTCGGTTGGATTGCGGCTATGGTGTTGTAATCATGATACAGATATAAAAATGGGAGCCAATTGGCTCCCATTTTTATATTCAAATAATTACGTTATAGCATTATTTAGTACCAAATATTTTGTCACCTGCATCACCTAAACCAGGCAAGATATAACCTTGCTCGTTTAAGCAATCATCAATTGCTGCTGTGTATAATTCAATATCAGGATGTGCAAGCTCAAGAGCTTTAATACCTTCCGGTGCAGCAACTAACACTAGCGCTTTAATTGAACTACAACCGCGCTTCTTCAACAAATCAATAGTCGCAATCATTGAACCACCAGTAGCTAACATTGGATCAACAACTAAAGCGATACGCTCTTCAACATTACTGACTATTTTTTCGAAATAAGGTATAGGCTGAAGCGTTTCTTCATCACGATATATACCGACAACAGAAATACGCGCACTAGGGAGATGCTCAAGAACACCATCCATCATGCCTAAACCCGCACGTAAAATAGGCACTACAGTGACTTTTTTACCTTTAAGTTGTTCGATGGTAACAGGGCCATTCCAGCCTTCAATTGTTACCGTTTCCGTTTCAAAATCAGCTGTCGCTTCATAGGTTAATAAACTGCCAACTTCAGTGGCAAGTTCGCGAAATCGTTTGGTGCTGATATCCGCTTCACGCATTAAACCGACTTTATGACGAACCAGAGGATGTTTTACTTCAACGACTTTCATTTATTTCTCCTAGATTTCTGACTATTTCAGGCAAATTTGACAAATGTTAGTCGATTTATCCTCTGTATAAAACATAAAGTTTCAAAATTGCAGTAAATCGTGACCTAAACCAATAAAAAATAGACGATTCATCGTTTTCTTTATGGGATAAAGTAAAAACATGACTTTCGACGAGCAACACAAACTGGTAGAATATCGGCGCATAAAATTCCATAAAACGATGTACCCTAGAGGATCCTCCGTGACCACTACTACCCCCCTAAGTTACAAAGATGCTGGCGTTGATATTGATGCTGGTAATGCGTTGGTAAACAACATTAAATCTGCGGTAAAACGCACTCGCCGTCCAGAAGTTATGGGCAATTTAGGTGGTTTTGGCGCACTATGCGAATTACCGACTAAATATAAACACCCAGTACTCGTTTCTGGCACTGATGGTGTTGGTACCAAATTAAGATTAGCCATTGATTATAAAAAGCATGACACTGTAGGTGTTGATTTAGTTGCTATGTGTGTCAATGACCTAATTGTTTCAGGTGCTGAGCCACTTTTCTTCCTCGATTACTATGCTACAGGTAAGCTTGATGTTGAAACTGCAACTTCAGTTGTCAGTGGCATAGCAGAAGGTTGCTTCCAGTCAGGTTGTGCATTAATTGGTGGTGAAACGGCTGAAATGCCAGGCATGTACGAAGGCGAAGATTACGATCTTGCCGGATTTTGTGTCGGTGTGGTTGAAAAAGCAGACATTATTGATGGCACAAAAGTCAAAGCGGGTGACTCATTAATCGCTCTTGGCTCAAGTGGTCCTCATTCAAATGGTTACTCGTTAATTCGGAAGGTATTAGAAGTCAGCAAAGCTGATCCACAACAAGACCTTGCCGGAAAGCCCTTAATTGACCATCTACTCGAACCGACAAAAATTTATGTTAAATCTTTATTGAAACTGATTGAACAATCAGACATTCACGCAATGGCGCATATTACCGGCGGTGGATTCTGGGAAAATATCCCACGCGTCCTTCCTGATGATTGCAAAGCAGTCGTTAAAGGTAACTCTTGGCAGTGGCCTGTTGTATTCGACTGGTTAATGACAAACGGTAACATTGCACAACATGAAATGTTTCTAACATTTAACTGTGGTGTCGGTATGGTCATTGCGCTACCTACAAATAAAGTTGATGCAGCATTAGCGTTATTAACTGCTGAAGGCGAAAATGCTTGGTTAATAGGTGAAATTGCAACTCGTCAAGACGACGAAGAGCAAGTGGAGATCATTTAAATGAGCCAAAGCTGTCGTGTTGTGGTACTGATTTCCGGTAGTGGCAGCAATCTTCAAGCTATCATCGATGGCTGTGACGATAACCTAAATGCTGACGTTGTTGGTGTTATCAGCCACAAACCGGATGCTTATGGATTAATTCGTGCTCATCAAAGCGAAATTGATACCAGTTGTGTTATTCCTTATGCCAATGAAGCTCGCAGCGATTACGATGCGCGCTTATTAAAGGCAATAGAAAAATACCAACCAGATCTGGTTATTCTTGCTGGATTTATGCGTATTTTAACTGATGAATTAGTCAGCCATTTTCTCGGTAAAATGATTAATATCCATCCATCATTATTGCCTAAGTATACCGGATTACACACACATCAACGTGCTATAGACTCAGGGGACAAGGAACATGGCGCTAGCGTTCATTTTGTTATTCCAGAGCTCGATGCTGGTCCAGTGATATTACAAGCTAAAGTCCCTATTTATCCTGAAGATAATGCGGAAGTCTTAGCCGAACGTGTTCACGAACAAGAACATGCCATTTACCCTCTTGTAGTGAAATGGTTCAGCTTAGGACGTTTAGCTATGACAGATGGTAAAGCCTATTTGGATGGAGAGTTAATTGGTCTGACAGGTTACGCACCAGACTAAAATCAAATAATTCATACTAAGTCTTTATTATCCATAAAAAACCTCACTAATTAGCGAGGTTTTTTTATGGATTAGCTTTCGTAAATAATAACTAGCGAACAGGTAACACCATGTCAGCAAACATTTCATCGATCAATTGTTGATCGCGAAGTCCAACCGCTTTCTCAACTACATCGCGGGTTAAATGCGGTGCAAAATTTCGCATAAAGTCATACATGTAGCTGCGTAAAAAGCTACCACGGCGGAAACCTATCTTAGTTGTACTGTGAGCAAACAGGTGACTCGCATCAATCGCGACTAAATCATTATCTACCGCCGGATCAATTGCCATAGAAGCAATCACCCCTACTCCTAATCCTAAACGAACATAGGTTTTAAGCACATCGGCACTCGTTGCGCTAAACACGACTCGTGGATCCAGATTTGCACGTTTAAATGACTTCTCAATTTCAGACGCTTTATCGAAACCAAATACATAAGTCACCAATGGATACGTCGCTAAATCTTCTATGCTGATTTTTGCGGATTGGCTAGCAAGCGGATGATCACGAGTTACAACAATTGAGCGATTCCAATGATAACAAGGCAGCATAATTAAATCGGTATATAAATGCATTGCTTCAGTAGCAATAGCAAAATCAGCATCGCCTCTAGCAGCCTGCTCACTAATTTGTGATGGCGTACCTTGGTGCATGTGCAAATTCACTTTAGGATACCGCTTAATAAATTCTTTAATTATTTGTGGCAGAGCATATCTAGCCTGAGTGTCAGTGGTGGTAATATTTAACTCGCCCTGATTAGGCTGAGTATGTTCTTCGGACACTTTCTTGATGCTATCGACTTTGCCGAGTATATCATTGGCAATATCAATAACTTGTTGTCCCGCAGGCGTCACATGAGTCAAATGTTTACCACTGCGACCGAATATTTGAATGCCTAGTTCATCTTCTAACATTCTGACTTGCTTGCTAATACCCGGTTGTGAAGTATAAAGATTCTCAGCCGTAGATGACACATTAAGGTTATGTTTAACAACCTCTGCAATATATCTAAGTTGTTGCAGTTTCATGGTTTTATCCTTGATTTAACCGTCACTCATCCGCATGATATGCAAATAAGAAAAAATCTATGTTATTTCACTGAGCAGGAACGATTGTTCAACTATAATAAAACGTTATATAGTAAATGAAATGTAATGTAAATAGTAATAACGAGCAAGTAATAATAGTGCTGTTATGAATTGAGTTGGCTTTTCATAAACATAGACAGTTAACAGTTTAATGATTTATCAACAAAATGACTTATTATTCAACGACAGCCGCGATAACTTACGCTAAGATATAGATTCTTTTTGATGAAATTTTATTTCTATTATTTCATCCAGTATCAAAACAACTTGTAGCTATAGCTATTTGGCTATATTAACCATGTGATATCCAAGATAAAACGGAACCTTTATGTCCTTAATTTTGATATTAATTCTTATTGGGGCGCTATTACTGCTGATAATCGGCTTTAGTATTGTCCAGCAACAAAAAGAACGCGCAGAAGCCGAGCGTAGAGTAGAAATGTCTCGACAACGAGCCATCATAGACGAAACCGATAATGTCTTATCTAATACTGGTATGACCCCATCTTCTAGCCATATAATGCTAGTACTTTATCGTCGAATTAAAGATGCTTTAGAGCAATCAATTGTCCATTCTTCTGGTCAACTAAAGTCTGATTATGAACGCCGTTTAGCTGATATAAAAACGCAAATATCCACAGTATCAAGTTCACCAGCCCAAGTCCCTGCTATTGAGAATTTTCGCTTACCTGATAATGATAGACAAGTTTTAGAATTAGTAAAAACCCTTAAAAAGCTTAAAGCTATTTTACGAGCTGAACATAATAAAGGAAAAGTTGACCCCTCTATTTTTGTACAAGAAGAAATGCGTATTGATAGCCTGCAATTGAGGATCAATGTTGAGTCGATGATTAGTCGAGCTCGTGCCGCATGTTTTATGAAACAATACGGTTCCAGCAAACAGATGGTCACTAAAGCCTTAAACACATTGCACACCATCAAAGCGCAGACGCCTAATGATCCTTTTATAGCCCGCAAAGTAGATGAGGCGAAATTATTGCTCGATGAAATAATGGGAGCTCAAAAGAATAGTGAGCCAAGCGCACCAAAACAGAAAAAAGAAGGCGATGATCTGGATATGTTGTTCCAACCTAAAAAGAAATGGTAGGTTGATTGTCATCAATGAATAAAACGAGCCTCATTTAGAGGCTTTTTTATTATAGCCAAGTCAATCTGATACTAAATTTGCGTTATTTTTTAACCATAAAAAAAATACAAATAAATACATAAGGTTACTAAAGCAACCTAGGAAGATAAACAAAGTTGTCCACAGAATTTGTGGATAACAATTTTAGACATCCGGTATCACAAATTAGGAGTAATAAAGAACCTAATGCTCAAACATTACTCCTTTATGCTAATAAGAGTACCTTATAAAATGCTAATCACCCATAACTTATAAAGTAACATCTTATAAATTGTGTATCCTTGTCTAACCGTATTTTAATAAGATATGACACGCCTTATTTATTGCGTCAAGTCATTCTAATCAAAGTGCTCACTTTCTCAACTATTCGAACACATAATCGCTTCTTCAATGCCTATTATCACAACCCAATATTATTCAACCATATCCCAAGTAGTAAACTAAACATTGTTTAGTCAGTTACGGAATATGGAATTTATCATACTAGAACACCTAATAACCTTGCACCGACACTGTTTAATCATCAAGTGGACTACTCAACATTGATATCATTTAGTATCAATAAACGAAAGTACCAAACCAATAATTTAGGATTTAGAACCTAAATGTTTTGATATCATGTTCCATACTCGTATTATTTTTATTATACCTATCCTTGTCAGCGATGGCATAAATCAGGATACTAGCAACAAAATAATATAAACAGTAAAAGGGCTTTATGCTAAAAATAACTTCCATAAAAATGTTGCCTTTGTTTCTGTTGTTCATCCTCACTGCATGCAGTCAATCAGATGATCTACTCTCACCAGAACAAGTTACACTTGGTTTCTTTAATGCTATTTATGTTGAACGTGATGTTAAGAAAGCAGAAAGGTTTGTCGCCCCAGATCTCAAAGAAATAATGGATCATTATCATATTGCATCACAGGTGCAAAGACATGTATTAGGTTTATCCATGAGTCAGGTCACTATCTCTATTGATGAAATTGATATCGACTTTTTCCGAAAATTTACCGATGATGTTACTGTAAAAGTCAAAATAGAAGGGTTAAAAGGCGGCGAAAACTGGATTGACGATCGTACAATCCGTCTCCATAAAAACGCCAATTCTTGGATTATTGTTGATATATTACTTGAAAAAGGTCGTATTGAAGGTTGATATTTTGTCGTTAATTGGTATTGGTATTGGTATTGGTATTGGTATTCTAATAATATTCAAAAGCAAAACATTATCGAGTGCTAATAGCAAAACGGCACCTATTATTTAGGCATCATCCTGATTAAATTGATCATGAAAGACATCAACAACCCAATAAAAATAGCAGCCTAAGCTGCTATTTTTATTTCGATGCCGGAGTATTTAATGTACCGACTCTTTAGTCATAACATCAATATGCTCGTTCAATCGTCTTATTCTTCATCAGAAGGTAAAGACTCTAACACGTCATCTTTTACTTGATAGTAAGCATTTTCGTATTCATGAACTTCCATAATAACTCCAATCTTTTTAGGTCGTTTTGTAGGGGAAGGCCTGTCTTATTTTATTCAACTACATGATGCTATATACACAATACATACAACAAAAACTGAAGTTGGGAATGACATTTACCTTACAGAGAGAAGATTAACAATCACGTTATTCTTGCCTTAGAGTATATCAATAGTCAGATCACATTTAAACCATAATTACGAAAAACTTTCAGTTCTGTTGCAAGGATAGTATGTAAAACGCCTTAAATCGGTGATTTTTTCTAATAATCATGAAAGTCATTTAATAATTAAAACATTAAAATGAAAGCTATTCTGAATTTTCACTTAAAAAACCTCCGAACTACTTAAACCAATTTGATAATTAATAAGTTGAATTTAAAAGCTTTACTCAAAAGCATAAACAATAAAAAACCGATATCACCTAAGTAACATCGGTATAATTTACATCTTCATGAATTAACAAAATTGATTACGATTACACTTGGCTAATATGATTTAACACTCGTTTTTCTGAAATTGGGTAAGCGGTGCCAAGTACTTGAGCAAAGCATGACACCCGATACTCTTCTATCATCCAGCGGGCTTCAATCAATGCTTCAGGGATCGGTTGCGAACGTGGCACTTTGGCTAATTGAGCGGTTAACGCCTCTTGAACTTTAGCAATACTGTGCATATGTAATCTATCGCGCGTGGGATCAACTGGCAGCTTTTCCAGTCTATTCTCAATAGCTTTTAAATAACGGGCTACGTCAGTTAATCGTTGCCAGCCACAGTCTTCGACAAATCCTTTATAAACTAGGCTATCCAGCTGAGTTTGAATATCACTCATCGCAAACGCAATATCAAAGCTAATTTTTCCTTTTAAACGTTTTTTAATTCGTTGATAAATGGTCAAAACTTTCTCTACGTTCAATGCAAGAATTTCCGCAGTAGGATTGAGTTCTTGGCGAACCCATTCTTTTGCTTGCTCGAATTGTTGTTCGTTACGAATATCTAATTGCTTTTGATCTAGCAACTGCTGTACTGCTGCATTAATAATATCTTCAATTAATATCTGTACTTGTCCAAAAGGATTAAAGTACATCGCAAGCTTAGCTTTATTAGGCAATGCTTGCTGCAAGTGCTTCACTGGCGAGGGAATATTAATCAATAATAATCTGCGTAGTCCGACTCGATGATGTCGTTTTGCTTCATGTTCATCATCAAATAACTTAATCGCCACATCGGTTTTGTTGTCAATTAATGCCGGATATGCTTTAACTTCGTAGTTACCTTTACGCTGCTGATATTGAGCTGGTAAATCACCGAATGACCACGTAGTGATGGCCTGTTGCTCAATACCTTTGTCTGCGACTTTACGGATTGCTTTGGCGACAACACCTTGCAATTGACCTTTTAACAGTTCTAAATCACGGCCTTGTGCAACTAAACGACCTTGATCATCTTCAATCTTAAAGTTCATCTTAAGATGTTCTGTTAATTGAGTTAAATCAAAATCATCAGCAGAAATACGCACGCCACTCATGCGCAGCAATTGTTTACACATGGAATCAAGCATTGATAACTCAAACGGCTTCATTGCTTGATAACATGCCCGGGCATAGTCAGGAGCAGGTACAAAATTGCGCCGTAAGTTTTTTGGCAAAGACTTAATCAATGCGATTAACTTTTCTTCTCGTAATCCTGGTACTAACCAATCAAAATCACTGTCGTCAATTTGATTGATGAGTGCCACTGGAATGTGTACCGATACACCATCATCCGCATTGCCAGGTTCAAAGTGATAACTAACTGTTAAAGCCAAATTCCCTTTATGCCATACTTCGGGAAAGTCTAAAGCCGAAATATGATCGGCACTGCGTTGCATTAATAATGCTTGGCTGTAATCGAGTAAATCAGGGGTTTGTTGACGGGCTTTTTTCCACCATGCAAAAAACAATGGTGCGTTATAAATCCCTTCGGGCACCAATGGTTCGTAAAAGTCCACTAGAACTTGTTCATCGACCAAAATATCGCGTCGACGAGATTTATGCTCTAAAGACTCGATATCATTAAGTAACTTTTGGTTGTTAACAAAAAAAGCTTCTTTTGTTTGCAACTGCCCTTCTGCTAAGGCGCTACGGATAAATATTTCACGGGCTTCTACGGCATCGATAGGACCATATTGCACTCGACGGCGGTTGACTATGGTTAAGCCATAAAGCACCTGATTTTCAAGTGCAATAACGCTGCCTGCTTTGGCTTCAAAATGAGGTTCAAGATAATTCTTTTTCACTAAATGCGCGGCTAGTGGCTCTAACCATTCAGGCTCAATTTTAGCGCAGCAACGAGCAAATAATCGTGAAGTTTCAGTTAACTCAGCGGCCATAATCCACTTAGGACCTTTCTTAGCTAATGGCGATCCAGGAAATACAAAAAACTTGCGGTTTCGTGCCCCTAAATATTCGTTGTTTTCACCTTTAAAACCAACATGACTTAGCAAGCCTGACAATAATGCTTTATGCAACTGGTCGTAACTGGCAGCACTGTCATTAATACGCCATTTCAATTCATGTACAGCTTGTTTCACTTGGGTATACAGATCTTGCCATTCGCGTACTCGTAAATAGGCTAAATATTCATCGCGACATTGTTTTCTAAATTGACTGGCTGACAACTCTCGTTTTTGATCTTTAACGTGGTCCCATAATTTAACCCAACTGGCGAAATCAGAGTCTTTATCAGCATAACGACGATGGCACTCGTCGGCCGCTTGTTTCTTCTCTGCGGGACGTTCTCGTGGGTCTTGAATCGACAAACCAGCAGTAATAACTAATGCTTCGTGTAGACAACCTAATTGATTCGCTTCAATGACCATTCTAGCCAAACGCGGATCAAGTGGGATTTTAGATAGATCTTTGCCTAATGGAGTTAGGACTAATTCATCACGAGATTTTTTCACAGCTTGCAACTCTTCAAGCAATAAAAAACCGTCTCTAATGTGTTTTTGATCCGGTGGCTGAATAAATGGAAATCCGGCTATGTCGCCTAAACCAATCGACAACATGTGTAAAATGACAGAAGCTAGATTGGTACGCAAAATTTCAGGATCTGTAAATTCGGGACGCTGAATAAAATCCATTTCATCGTATAGTCGAATACAAATACCCGGACCAACACGCCCACAACGTCCTTGACGCTGATTAGCACTGGCTTGTGAGATAGGTTCTATCGGTAAACGCTGTACTTTGGTACGGTAACTATAACGGCTTATGCGTGCGGTACCAGGGTCAATAACATAACGGATCCCAGGCACGGTTAATGACGTTTCGGCAACGTTGGTGGCCAATACAATACGGCGACCAATATGGCTTTTAAAGACCTTAGATTGTTCACCATAAGAAAGACGCGCGTAAAGAGGTAAAATTTCAGTATCGCGATATTGCTGTTTATTAAGTAAATCTGCGGTATCGCGAATTTCGCGCTCGCCATTCATAAATATCAATATATCGCCAGGCCCCGCAGCCATTAACTCATCTACGGCGGCAAAAATACCATCACTGACATCTAAATCTTCATCAGTATCACGCACTAAAGGGCGATAACGAGTTTCAACTTCAAAAGTACGCCCAGATACTTCAATAACAGGCGCGTTATTAAAGTGTTTTGAAAAACGATCGACATCAATGGTCGCCGAAGTAATAATCACTTTTAAGTCAGGACGTTTCTTTAATACCTGTTTAAGGTACCCCAATATAAAATCAATGTTTAAGCTACGTTCATGTGCCTCATCAATAATAATGGCATCATACTGGTTGAGAAATCGGTCTGAGGTAAGTTCAGCCAGCAAAATACCGTCAGTCATCAATTTAATGTAACTGTGGTCACTCATGGCATCAGCAAATCGAACTTTAAAGCCAACAACTTCACCTAATGGGCTGTTAAGTTCATCAGCAATACGGTTCGCAACACTTCGAGCGGCAAGACGACGAGGTTGAGTATGACCAATTAAACCTCGTGTACCTAAACCCAGCTCAAGACAAATTTTAGGTAACTGGGTTGTTTTACCCGAGCCTGTTTCGCCCGCCACAATTACCACTTGATTATTGGCAATGGCAGAGGCAATATCATCACGCTTTTGTGACACTGGAAGTTCATCAGGGTAACTGATGGTGGGTCTAGAGTGTAAGCGCTGTTGCGCTTTCGCATAGGCTCGCTGGGCAGCTTCGGTTAACTGCGCTAACGTTTGGGATTTTTTTTCAGACTCAGCTTCTTTATTAACACGATACAAACGACGACGAATTTTAGCAGCATCGGTTTGATAACAAAGATTGAGATATGCTTTAGATAGCGGGTGAAGGTCCGAATTCAAAACTGGTTCCCTTGCTTACATCGAAAAAAGCGATCCTAGCAAGGAAAACAGTATAATGGTATTGATTTTAACGATTGTTAAGCTGGAGATAAGTAACACTGCTGCATGTAAATATTCATCGCCTTAAGCACATTGGTGCGATTTATGGTACCAATGACTTTCCCCTCTTTTAATACTGGATAAATTTTCGGCTTTGCACCCAACATTTGTTCCGCGAGTTCTAAAATACTGTCATCCGGCGCAACCGTCAAAACAGGGCTTTTCATGCAATCTTGTACGGTACTTGTCATATCGCAATGGTAACTGCTTTTTAACATTACTGATAAACAATCTTGTTGCGACAAAAAACCGACTAGCTTGCCGAAATGATCAACAACTGGAGCCCCATTTTTATTACTATCAAGTAATTTTTCAACAGCAATTGCCAGCGACATCTCAGCGGTTAAAAGTATTGGACGTCTATCCATATAATCTTTAATTTTAATTGAATCCATATTTCCCCCAAATGCACGCTAATTGACAACGTGCTTAGTAAAACTCGTTATTCAATTCATAATGAATCAACCTATGAGTACTCACTTGATTAAGTCTAGTCAATAATGGCCCAATGGATAGATAATAAAACCGATTGTATTAACCTACTGTATTTGGCAATAGTATTAACAATGCTTAATTCAAAGCGGCTAAAACTTACTTGTCACGCCAGATCATAATATTCGCCTGTTGGCCTTTGCTTCGTGTTGCACGGTACATACCTTCGGTATTGAATGGTGTAGCGATATTACCTCGTTCGTCTATGGCTATGACCCCACCCGTTCCACCTGCCGAGAGCAAGCGTTGGTTAATGACTTCATCAGCGGCTTGAATAATCGATAACTGTTGGTATTTCACTTTCGCACATATGTCACCCGCCACCTTATAACGAATAAAATACTCACCGTGACCTGTCGCTGATACAGCACAAACGCCATTTTCAGCATAGGTTCCGGCACCAATAACAGGGGAATCACCAATACGACCAAAACGTTTTGCTGTCATATCTCCGGTTGGTGGTATTAACTAAGCAACAAAAGGGTTATGCTAGTTGCAACAGCCACCTATAGTGAACCTGATAATGAAAGTAAACAACGCATACATGTATTCAAGAGTCTCGAAAACCTCTCAAGCTGAGGTTGGTTTAGGCTTACAACGACAGAAAGAATTATGTAAAAACTTCCTTAAAGATAAACCTGAATACAAACTAATAGATTCAATTCAGGACGCTGGTGTAAGTGGTTTCTCAGGTGATAACCTTTTAGATAAAGCAGGATTAGGCTCTTTCATGTCACAGGTTGAGCGAGGGCTCATTCCTAGAGGTAGCCTTCTAATTGTTGAGGGTATTGATAGGTTGTCTCGCTTGGGTATTCAGGATGGGCAAGAGCTAGTGAACAAGCTATTTAAGGCAGGTATTGATGTTTGCTTGCTTAAAATGGGAATCATAATAAGCGCATCAGATAAGAATGATATTAGCGGGGCGTTACTTGTTTCAGTTGGTTTGTATTTGGGATTTCTTGAGTCTCAACAAAAGTCTGAACGCATTAAGAAGACCTTCGAGTTACAGCGTGAACAAGCTTTAAATGGTAAGAAAATTAAGATAGCTGTTAGGCCGTGGTTGAAGCTATCAGAAGACCAATTGAGCTTTGAGATTCTACCAGAGCCATTAGCCACATTGAGAAGGCTATTTGACCTCAAACTATCAGGCCTTGGAGTATTGAAGATTGCTCAAATGTTGAATGATGACGGTACGCCACCACTATCAGGTAAAGTATGGAACGCCACAACAGTAACCAACCACCTAAAACACCGCTCAGTTATTGGTGAATACCACCCAAAAGTAGTTGTGATGAAAGATGGCAAGAAGAAACGAGTACCAGCCCCTAACCCTATTCTGAACTACTACCCACAAGTAATATCCTCAGACATATTCTTATCCACTCAATCAACATTCATTAAAGCTAATGCAACCAAGGTACGGGCTAACGTTAACTTTCATAACCTGTTCAAGGGATTCATTAAGTGTAAGTGTTGTGGTGGTTCTCTGGGATGGCAACAAGGCGTTAATGTAGGTGGTAAAACTTACGAACCAAGACTTTACTGTAATACTCGAAAAGTGGGTAAGCTTAACTGTGAACAGAAAACATTCTACTACCCACAACTTGAAACAGGTTTAGTGAACTTGCTTTCACATCTGGACTATTCAAAGCTAGCTGACACCAAGGATTATTCAAACGATATTCAAATTTTGGAGGGCGAATTACTTACAGCAGATAAGAAAATTGAGAACTTTACTCATGGTATCGGATTAGCAGAAGACCTAACAACAATAACCTTGCTAACAGGTAAGCTTCAAGCGGAGCAGCGAGAACGTGAATCAATAGCTATCAAACTCTCTGAACTTCGCTCTAAGGCTATCGACTCAACATCTGATACCAACCTTATAGACGTTGATACAGTAAGCCCTGAGGGCAGAATGCGACTTCATAAGTTCCTTTCACAATACATTGAAAGAATAACCACGGACGGTGAAATAGCATCAATAAAATTCTTTACTCACTCTACGCAATTTAACTTCAACCTTAAAGATTTGAGCACCCACCTTAACTACACCTTGCAAACACTGGAGACAGCTCAATATAAACGCATTAACTTAATAGAGTTTTACAAAAATCTCTCCATTGACTTGATTGATTTGCATGACTTACAAGACTAGATATGACTACACACTGGAGCATATAGCCTCTTTAAGCTTTCCATAGGCTATGTATGCGGTGTTACTATCAATCTCGACACCTTTGGTTTCAAAATATACTTTTAAGCTCTTGGCGGTATCCATTAACTCAAATACACCTTTTGATATGGATAACTCGCCCACACCTTTGATGACCACCTTGTAGTTAGTTATCTCTTCATATACGGGAGTGGTGAGCGGTGATTGCTTAATAGCGTCCTGCTCCAAAGCCTTTCTAGCCTCGATGTTACGTAGAACCTCAAAGGCTGCTAACTCTCTAGCCTTCACCTCCTCTAAATTCAAGTGGTTTGCAACTCTTTTCTGTAAATCTGCTTTGTTCATTATTTGTACTCCTAAACTGTGGGTATAAAAAAAGGGCTAACATTTCTGCAAGCCCCTTCAAGGTTTTATAATCTTCATTTGCACTTCTCTTAGCTAGCTAGACCTTGACGACTACGAGCCTCTCGAGCTTTCTCTGCAAGGATGGTTTTATCTGGCTTAGTTACTGACTCATACCTATCTAAAGCTATCCAATGAGCGTCTAGCTGATTCTGAGCATCATCTATCTTGCCATTGTAGATAGCGTATTCCTCTTTTAACTCATTCTTTATAAATTCAAATAACAATGCCTTATCTTTAACTTGTAACGTCTTAGGTTTCTTGAAGTAAGCAGTGATTTTAGTCACTCCACCAAAACTGTTAATAACAGGGTCTAACCCAATACACCAACCATCCTCTAAAAACTCTTTGTGGTGTTTGAACATAGCTGAAAGCGGATAGACGCCACCGCCGTACTCTCTCCTTAAGTTTGCGCCCTCAAAGTCATCTACAGAATAGACTGCCAAGTTCCCATAAGACTTATAACGCTTATCACTATGCACAACCGAATCTCGCACTCGCTTCCTTGATAGCTTTGACATAGCATCTAACTTAATAAAGTTACCCCTAGATAGGATACCGAGCGCTTCTTTATCTTTAGCCTCTTGCAAAAGCTCTTTATTAAACCTATCTAACTCTTTATCAAGTAAGGCTGCTCTATTACTTCTTACATCTTGAGGTGTTTGACCTCTATTGGTTCTGTTCATTTCGTGTACTCCTATATGCAGACTCCAGCTTTAATTAGCTTAAAAACATTTCCTCAGAAGCCTACACGCTTAAGCAAAAGCTTTATTTGCGGCAAGGGAGTCTAATACACAAAACTGTGCAGACTTCTGAGGAAAGGCTCTTTATGGACAAGTGGTTAGATTGGTATTGGTAGATTTAACACGCACTATTATCACCCACAACTATGAGCTATAGAATGATTTAGTAAAACCTAGTTAAGATTATTTGTTTTATTACTGGGGGTTGTTAGAGGTTATCTGTATTGGTAAGAGTATTAGTGAAGTAGACATACTAACAATAAAAATAAGGAATAACAGATAGTGATTAAGGACGTATAAACAATCACTAAAGTATTTACCAAAGACCTTAGAAGCTATTTACTCAATACATTTAATATTTTAGCATGTTTTTAACAAAAAGTCAACCAATTTAGCTTGATTAAGTGAAAAACATGTGTTAAGTGACCAATCGGTGACCAGCACACACTTTCACTGATAAAGCGTTAGAGGATTAAATAAACCATAACTAGGCTATTCACCTTAACCTAACTACGCGAGCAATTACGAAAGAACTTCACAATCTCACCCAAAAGCTTAACAGGCCTACTTATAGGTTTTTCGAGTATTAAAGGGTAATAGGTGTTTACCTCTAATTACTATAATTAAGTTTGACAAACAAAAATTAAAACCAGCAATAACAATAACTTAATTGAGCTTCATCTAAAAAGATACTATAAATAAACGCACGACTTACTATTAATATACTTAGCTTTACAAGGGAATTAACACCCCAACCTTTAATAGAGTCCTGAGTGGTTATTTTTTCCCTATTTCTAACTTATCTATTAAACGCTTAACCTGTGTCGCTTGGAACTTACCACCACGAACAGTGACCAAGCCGAGACCATTAAGTTTTTCAGCGATACCCTTCATAGTGCAAACACCTGAGTCAACAATCAATTGAATCTGCACACGATATTGCTCCGCATCATTCTTAGCTTTGGCACTAGCAGCCTCATTAGCCTTATCAATGTTACCTCTATTACCACCTAACACCACACCACGAGCTTTAGCTTCCCTAAGCGCTGCAATGGTGCGCTTGCTAATAAAGTCCCGCTCCTGCTCTGCTAAGGCTGCATAAATGTGAAGCTGAAACTTATCAGCATTTGGCATAGTGGCCACTTTAAAATCGACATCCTCCATCAACTTAGCAATAGTGCTTACCTTGCGACTGATTCGGTCTAGCTTGGCGACCAACAAAATCGCCTTAGTCTTTTTGGTAAGTAAAACGGCTTTCATATATTCGGTACGATTATCTTTCATTCCTGACTCAATGTCAGTGAACGTACCCACAACCTCAAACGGTGTTTCTGAATATTGCTCCAAAAATAGATTTACATCCCTTTCTTGTGCTGCCAACCCTAGACCTGACTCACCTTGCTTTTTGGTACTTATTCGATAATAGACTACATATTTCTTCATGTTGGCGACCTGTATTAATTAATCAATAACGACAATTATACACGTTTAATTACAAATCACAACGGAGGTCTCGAATGTAAACTCGTTTAAAGACTTCCTTACACTGTCGGATTAATTGATTGTGAACTTGTATAATACATAATTCATACAGAACTCTATCGGATTTTAAAAATCCTACAGGATGTTAACCAAAGACCTAAAGACCCCCTAAATACCTCATCACAAGCAACAGGGATTTCACCCATGCATCAAGACCAAGCGGGCTATTCTTTACGACCTGTATCGTGGAAAAATCAGTTTCCTCAAAATCTTTATCCATGTATATTTAAACTATTGATATTGAAGCTTTCAACCACTTAATTAATGGGAATAACATAATATATGGATATATTCGCAGGCTTTAGCGCATTAAGCACTGGACTTACGGCAACCAAGCAACTTGCATCAGCAGTGCTTGAAGGTAAAGCAGATACGAAAGCTTATGAGCTAGCTATTGCTTCTAACAAAGAAATAATGGAAATGCAGACCATAATACTACAAGTCCAACAGGCTATGTTTGCCTCTCAGCTAGAGAATCAGCGTCTTCAAAAAGAGTTAGAAACTACTCAGGATAAATCAAAAAAATCTGACATGTATAAGCTTATAAAGAATGACTTTGGAATGGTACTTTTAGAATACCAAGGAGAACCACATCATTTTGCTTGTCCTTCATGTGAAGAGACCAAGGGTCACCACATCAAATTACAGCAGCATTCAGAGTGCCACCTAAGATGCACCTCCTGTGAAACAATTTACCAATCAGAGATTATTGAGTCATGGTATGGCGTTGATACACATGATTATTAACATAAGTTTAATTGCTATTACACTGACCTTAAACCCTACCTCCCCCCTAAATTTAACTATCAACTATAGTGAGTTGGCTTAATGTACTTTATCGAGATGTTTGCAGACCCTTCTGACAGAGCTAGGTTCTTAGCTATCTTATTATCAGCCTTCTTTGTAGGGCTTGGAGTTTGGTACACACAGAACCAAATAAACCTTAGAGAAGTCAAAGCACTCAAGGTATCTAAAATAGAAGAACTCTACAAAGCATCAATAAGTTGCTTACACTTACTAGAAAGTCTTCAGCAAAAAGCAATTGCTGAAACTGAAAATGATAAACACCCTGCCATTTTTGACCCTGATGAAAAGCTAAGAATAAAACAAGAGACCAATCTAATACAAAGAGACTTACTCGAAAACCATCAAAAAATGCAGATGCTTATTAGCTTATACTTCCCTGAAGAAAAAATGAACACTAATTACGAACACCTTACAAATCAAGCAATTAAAATAATTACCAACAGCGATAATAGCCCCAAACATTTTGTAAAGAAAATAGGGCTTATTGTAAAAGAAGCGGAGGTCTATGTCATTATAAGCAAAGAGCAATCCAAACTGATGAGTAAGTAAAGGAGGTTTTAGTATCGTGAAATCAATTATGGATTAAGCAATTTCACCAGTTGACGTACCAGCAGCAAGGTTGCCTTGTTTATCAAGTGCTACAGCGCCTACCGTGCCGTATTTATAATTAGCGGGTAATTGTTCAACTGATGCTTGATAATCACCGCCGTTATTTTGTTCGGCTTTAATAATACTCGTTTTAGCATCTAACAATTGCGCATAACGATGTGGGGTATCAAAGTGACTGTTAGCCACCAAGCTAAATTGTTGTGTTAACGCAAACTCTTCCGCCCCTTGTCCGTAAAGCATCACATGGGGTGACTTATCCATCACCTTGCGCGCTAAATCAATTGGGTTTTTAATATGTTTAACCCCAGCCACAGCACCCGCATTCATGGTGTTACCATCCATTATAGAAGAATCTAACTCGTGGCCACCATCAAAGGTATAAACAGCACCGACCCCAGCATTAAATAGCGGGCTATTCTCTAATACATTTATTGCAGCTTGAACGGCATCGAGACTGTCACCACCGTTATCCAACACCTTATATCCTGTATCCACAGCCTGCTTAAGCTTGTCGCGAAGATTTTGTTGTAACTCAGGACTTAAACTAGCTTCTGAAATAGTGCCTGCACCACCATGGATTGCAATAGCAAACGGTTTATCATCAGCAGCAAAATTGACAGTCGATGTGAGGCTTAAACAGAGCGCAATCGTTAAATATACTTTATTCATGTTAGTTAAGTCCTTTAAAGTGGTTTATCTTTATGACTATTTCTACTTGTCTTTTCAATCATATCATTGCGACTTTTATGCTTTGTAGCGACAATAGACATTATCATCAATTTTGGAAAAGATAGCTTAACTTGTCTACAAAATGCCTTAAATTTAGTCAGTTTATATTACTTTCGTTGACATTAATGATGTCAGGCTTTGTGCTGGCTGATAATAATTGGTTAACGATTAAGGTTTCGGGCGTTAACAAAAAAATTGAAAAGAATATTTTTGCTCATTTAGGCACGTTGCCAGAAAACGAGGTTCAGCGTCGAGCTTTCTTATTTACCGTGGACGATAACACCCAAGATGCGCTTGAATCCATGGGCTATTACCATGGTATTTTAGATGTCGATGTTAAAGAAAATGATAATGGACCTTGGGAGTTAAGCCTCAATATCACCCTAGGAGACCCTGTAATTATTCAATGGATAGATATTCGTTTCCAAGGTGAGATGCTGGAAGACGATACCTTTTCGTTGTGGCTTAATCGTTTAAAAGTCAAACCCGGCGACACCTTAAACCACGGGGTATATGATTTAATTAAATCACAACTGGTAACATTAGCGCTGGCGCGTGGTTATTTTGATGGCCAATACACTAAAGCTGAAATTAGTATTAACCGTGACTTAAATACCGCTCAAATTAATTTGCAGTTTGATTCGGGGAAACGCTATTTATTCGGTCATGTCGATTTTGAAGGCAGTACACTACACGACGATCTTCTCGAATCCTTAATCCCTTTTGATGCAGACGCCCCTTACGCGACACAACAACTCACTGAGTTTAATCGCAATTTATTAGATACTGGTTACTTTAGCAATATCAAAGTATTACCTCAGTTAGACAAGATAGATACAGGCTTAGTACCCATTAAAGTAGAGTTGAGCCCACGTCCTAGTCATCTTATTGATGTCGGTTTAGGTGCTGATATTGGCAATAGCACCGAAAACGCAGTCGATCCTCGAGTGCGTGTTACATGGCGCACGCCACAAATAAATAGCTATGGTCATTATCAAGAAACCAGTGCTGAATGGTCGCCAGAAAGACCCAAAATATTAACCACTTATACCATCCCATTGACCCATCCTTTGGATGACCAGTTGAAAATAAAACTAGGATTATTACGTGACACCTATGGCGTTACTCAAGATTATGATGCCGACAAACGTGAATTTAGTAATACAGGCCAGCTAGAGTCTAAAAAGTACTTAATCGGCTTAACTCGCCAAAGACGATCTAAAAATAATTGGCTACATGGTTATTCAATTGAATCAATGAGAGAGTTTTATACTCAACTGGATACTGACTATGATCCACGCTTTTATTTATTAAGCTATAACCTGACCAAAACAGTTCGAGGTGACAACACGCTCGATCCCAAGTCTGGTTACCGTCAGACATACAGTATTGAATATGCAGATCCTTCCTTAGGGTCGACCATTCGACTTGCTCGTTTACAAGCCCGATTTAAATGGATAGAGACCTTATTTGATAAACACCGTTTTGTCGCCAGAATTGATTTAGCAGCCAATATTGCCGATAAAAATGATATTGATTATATTCCACCATCACTACGTTATTTTGCCGGTGGTGACCAAAGTATACGAGGTTATAGTTATCAAGAGTTAGGGCCTTATATAGACTATACCAACGACGACGGAGGCTTATCTCGGCAAGTTGTTGGTGGACGTTATTTGGCTATTGGCAGTATAGAATATCAATATTATCTTACCCCGACTTGGCGAGTGGCCACTTTTGTCGATGCTGGTAATGCTTTTGATACACAACAATTTGAACCAGTGGTATCTGTTGGCGGTGGTGTACATTGGATCTCACCCATTGGCCCCATTCGCATGGACTTAGGTTTTGGCTTAAAAGAAACCGAGACCGTTGCACGTTCATATCGTTTCCATTTAACCATGGGGACTGATTTATGATACATAAAAATACTGACAAGAAAAATCAGCAAGATACCGAGTTACAGCCACAGCTCGATTCAAGTGACGAAAAGGCCAACATTTCAACAAGCTTATCGGCAAAGATTTGGCGGCATTTTAAGCTTTATACTCGAATACTCATCTACGTCCCTTTGGCATTATTGATGTTGTTTGCTGTCATTATTGGCACTCCATTTGGCAGTAAAATAGGCGTGATGCTAGCCAACCAATTTGTTAGTGATATCGAGGTTGAATATGCTTCAGGCACCTTAAATGGCGATCTCACCCTGCATCACTTGTCTTGGTCAATGCCAGGCATTAGCGTTAATGCTGATGATTTAACACTAGGTTGGCTGCCAAGGTGTCTCATTAATCAACAGATTTGTGTCACAAATTTAAGCGCATCAAAGATTGATGTAAATATTGTCACAGATGATATTCCAACCTCAGCAAACGTTAGTGACACAAACCAAAGCGAAGATCTTTTAACAGAGCTTGAATTACCCATCAACATTAGTCTCAGCAAGGCCCAATTAGCACAGGTTAATGTTGCTGTGAATAGCATGAAATTTCATGCCGACAAGTTAATGACTCAAGCTATATGGAATAACACTGGCCTTGTAGTTGAATCACTTACAAGCCAAGGATTAGTAGTTAATATTCCTATAACGACCGAAGCAACAGGCACAACGGCATCGACTACAAGCCAAATAAATCAACAAGATAATAAAGCGATTAATCGATCTGGTGATACCGATAAAAACGTATGGCCGCTGGCTAACTTGCCACAGGTTTTTATGCCTTTTCCTATTAATGTAAAACAATTTAATGCCACTGAAACTCAGCTTACGATAGGTCAACGTAGCGACCATTTTAGTCATATTGGTTTAGCCGCCAGTTTTCACCAGTTTCAACTTGGAATAACCCAATTAACTATTCAACATGACGATGGTGATGTAAGTGTTATCGGTGATATTGCGTTTCAAGATCATTACCCTGTCACCTTAAAATTAGTCGCCAATATCGAAAACCTGCCTGAATTACCGGGTCTTCAACAGCAACAACTTAGTGTTGATCTTACCCAAGACTTGAGCAAATTAAATATCAACGCCATTGCTAAAGGCGATAATTATTTTAAGCTTGATGCTGAAATCAATCTCACCACACCAGAACTTAATTACCAAGTAACGCTTACCGACGCGGCGTTACAGTGGCCATTAAAAAATCCGCAATATACTAGCAACATCAGTCATTTTGCCAGTAAAGGAGATATTAAAAACCAAGAAGCACAGTTTGAAGGGCAACTCACAACGCCGTATCACCCTACTTTAGCTATTATTGCTGATGTCGTTAACCGTAAGCAAAAACTGAGTATCAACAAACTGAATGTAAAGTCAATTGCAGGAAATCTAGATCTCACTGGAGAACTGTCATATCAAGATGACATAACCTGGCAAGCCAGTGTGCTTACCGATAATATTCAGTTGCAATATATCGATTACATTAATCAGAAAAATCCCATTCAAAGTAAATTTAGCGGCCACTTTAATAGCAGTGGCACCCTAGCGAATAAACAATGGCAAGTGGCCATTCAAGAGGCAAACTTAACGGGGCGTTTAAATGGTTATCCGCTAAATTTACAAGGTGATATTTCTTTAAATCAAGACATGGCTATTAACGCTAACAACCTTCAGGCAAACGCGCTAGGAGCTCAGCTCATTATCAATGGTCAAGCAGATAAAGCTTGGAACATCAATGCCGAATTAAGCGTTCCCGATGTTAGTCAGTGGCTAAATGGTGGCCAAGGTAATATTTTTGCCAAAGTTAACGTAACGGGGAATAGTGCTGATCCAATCGTTGATCTTAATGCACAAATCAGTAAGTTTAGTTACCAAGGTGGCAAAATCGACAGCCTCGACTTACACGGCAATTACCGCCCTTATTCCCAACATCAATATAAAGCCGAGCTGCACACAAATAATCTCGTGTGGGACAGCTATAAACTTACAGATATCGTATTCATCAGTGATGGAAACCAACAGCAACAACAAAGTAAACTCAACACCCAAGGTGATGTGGTTATCAATACACAAATGACCAGTCATAGTAATATTGATAAACAACAGTTTGATGCCACACTAACAGAGCTCAGTATTAGTAATGCCCTTGGAAAATGGCAGCAAGATAACCCAATTACAGCCAGTTGGGATCAGCTCAATAGCCGTGGTAGCGTGAGTCACTTCTGCTTAGTACATCCACATAATAAATTATGTTTAGTCAACGATGTTAATTTGGGCAATACCGGCCAAGCCAATATAAATTTCTCTGGTAAGCCAGGACAATTATTAGCACCCATTTTGTCTAAAAAAATTACTTGGAGTGGTGAAGCGGCATTAACCAGCCAAGTTAATTGGGCTAAAGGTAAAAAGCCGACAGCCAATGTTCAATTTACGCTTTTACCAGGCAATATTAAGCTAAGCCGTACCAAAAACAACACCATTAGCATTGACTACCAGCAATTACTATTACAAGCCTCCCTTGATGAAAAACAAATTAATAGTTCATTAAGTTTTAATTCATCCGGAATCGCCAGCTGGCAAAGTCAATTGAGTGTCAACATCACTCCCGATCGAACCTTACAAGGTACCATCAATGTTAATGATCTCAATCTGGCTCCTTTTGGAGAGTTCTTCCCTAAGCTAGAAACCTTAGAAGGCATTCTATCCAGTCGATTAATAGTCTCCGGAACTCTTATGGACCCAAGCCTATCGGGTAATATCAAGCTCAGCGACGGTGCATTTGCTTTATCAACAAACCCTACACTCATTGATAAACTCTACTTGTCACTGGCACTTGAAGGCCAACAAGGACAACTTAATGGACAATGGCATATGGGTGATGGGCAAGTAAGTACTCAAGGAACACTTGCTTGGCCACAAGGAAAATTTAGCGGTGATATTGATATTAAAGGCAATAATTTAGCGGTGATTCAACCACCAATGGCAATATTGGATGTTTCTCCAGATATTAATATCACCTTTAATGAGCAACTGTTGGCAATAAAAGGCAAAGTAAACGTTCCATCTGGCCAAATAAAAATTATTCAATTAGCTGAGGGAGGCGTTGCGATATCAAACGATGTGGTATTTAACGATTCAGTATCTGAACAAACCGTTAAAACCAGCCCTTACGCTGTTACGGCTGATCTTAACATCAATGTCGGTAAAAACCTTACCATTGACGGTATGGGTCTTAAAGGTAAGCTAGAAGGTGATCTAGTATTACAACAACAAGCTTTTAAGCCCCCCATGCTATTTGGTGATATCAAAGTTACCAAGGGTACTTATAAGTTTATGGGGCAAACCTTAAGTATTGATACCGGTGAAGTCCAATTTATTGGCCCAATTTCATTACCTAATCTAAATATAGAAGCAACTAGAGAGATTAAAGACAGCGACGTAACAGCAGGTGTTCGAGTCACCGGAACCCCAATGCGTCCAATTGTGACTTTATTCTCTAGTCCAGTGAAAGAACAAGCTGAAATACTCTCTTATATTTTGACCGGTAAAGGATTTAGCAGCACAACTAACCAACAAAGCAATTCATTAATGATGGGAGCGGCACTCAGTTTAGGTTCACAATTTGATGGTGGAGCAATGAATAGCATTGGCAGCACCGCATCAGGATTGATTGAGCGGTTTGGTTTTTCCAACGTACAGCTTGATACCAATGATGATGGTAAAGTGGCTGTGAGTGGTTATATTGGCGAAGACTTGATGGTTAAGTATGGTGTGGGAGTATTCAACCCAGGTTATGAAATGACCGTGCGATATTATTTGTTTTCACAATTGTATTTAGAAAGCGTGTCGAGCACCTTAAGTCAATCACTGGATATCTACTATAGCTTCGAAATCGAGTAGTTTTTAGTATTCAGAATAAAATTCAGCCACAAAAAAAGCGCCCTTAGGCGCTTTTTCTCAACTCAGCAATTAAACAAACATAAAGTCGATATGTTCAACCATTTGCTTGAATGCATGACGTTGGATAGCTTTAGTGCGAACTATAACTTCTTTACCGTCGATTACGATAGTTAAATCAGTTGTATAAAAGTCATCGTTTAACTGGATGTTAACGATAGCTTTGTGTTCGAACATAATTGATACAGGCTCTTTACCTGGACCATAAATTACTGCAGGAACTTTACCAGCATGACGTAGGCGGCGGCTCGAACCTTTCCCGATGTTTGTGCGGGTTTCTGCGTTGATTGTGTAAGACATAAGTCACTCACTTAATAATTAAAATAGTATGAAGGCGTCATCATTTTCGACCAACGATGACTCAAATAAAGCGCGCGGATATTACCATAGTCACTCTAAACCCACAAGTATATATACCAATCCTATTAAATATGTGATATTTCAGCGGGAGTTCAAAGTGCTGTAGGCAAGGCAGATGATTGAAACGAATAGTGATTCTATTTTGAAAGTATCTAACGAAGCATAAAGGACTTTGAAGCCCGCCAGTATGGAGTCTCTCAGGTATTCCACTTCTGTGTTGCATCAATTTAAAAGGGAACAACCATTTCTACATCAATGCGCCTTGAATTGAAAAACCTGAGAGACTCTGAACTAATCAGATATTGAATGGGATTGGTATGAATTACCCCCAACGTCTCACGGGGCCACAATCAATGTGTACAAAACCATCTCGAGGATAAAATCCAACGCCGCCTAACTTAAGTGATACGGCTGCATCACGCAAATGCTTAGTTTTCACACCTGGTAATGCAATATCCATCGCCATGCCTTTCATATGATAACTTTTCTTGGCAACCCCGTTACTGCGAGAAGCAAGCATCTGATTTGTTTTTGGTGAACGATAAGCAGAGATTACATTAATTTCATCATGATGATCTAAAGCGAGTTGTAATTTATATAGATATTCGAATACTCGCTTATCTATAGGTGCTGCAACGTTTTGGCGATGATCACGTAGGACATGATTAAATTCAGTCAGCGTCTCTGGTTGATATTGACCATCAACCCAAAAACTGCCCTGACTTCTTTCACCGGTATGAAGGTTATAAAAACGTAAATCTTTAACACCCAGAGTTGAACGACTTGCTTGCGCGGTATTAGGTAACAAAGTCACCACTGCGGCACCGCTTAAGCCTAATAATAACTGCCGACGAGTTAGGCACTCGATTGTCATTTATACACCACTTTAATTATCTGAATTACAATACATATAAGCTTCAAAATCACAATTTCATCTTTACAATGCTATTGAGCTAATTGTTGCTTTTTTATCCACTTGATGAATAAATTAACCATTAATATTCATAAATGCAAGTCTGCTGATATATAAGTAACTTAATAAATATGCTCTCTTGCATAATAGAGTGATAAAGCTCAATTACTTAGAGACAAAGTAAACCGTGATTAACTTTACTTCATTAATTGATAGTTATTGCACAATTTATTTTTTGGAGACTTTATGGCTTAATAAATTGACAGGTTCTGCTGGTGCTAACTGATAAATATCATCACGATACTGCACGGCTTGCTGCTCATCCACCCAAGCACGCCAATACACCATGTGTACAGGTAACGTGGACGATAGAGAAAACCATTGAGTTTGAGTATAATTAGACTGCAAGCGATTCCAAGTACGCTTATCAAGGACTAAGTGGTTTGCAAACCAATCTGCCAACTGTTGTACTTTTTCAATTCTCACACAACCTGATGATATATCTCGTTCCGCACGTGAAAACAGCTCTGGGGCTGATGTATCATGTAAATACAAACTTTGATTATTTTGAAAGTAAAATTTATAACGGCCTAATGCATTACCACCACCAGGACGTTGCACAACTTTATAAGGGAACTTCCCTGCTGCAGCCAGCTGCCATTGTTCGGGTGTTTTATCAATACGATGGCCTTCATAATCAAACACATCAAAATGTTTATCGGCAAAGTAATGACCGTTTCGCCTAATTTGCGGCAAAATGTCTTGGCGTAATAACTGTCGAGGAACCGTCCAAGTCGGATTAATGATGACATTTGAAATTTGCCCATTCATCACTGGAGTCTGTCTATATGACTTACCCACAATCACTTTGGATGCCAACACCACTTGATTGTGATCAACTAACACCATTTGAAAAGCGGGAATGTTAATCAACAAATAAGGCTGAGATAGTTGGCTTACATAGGTCGTTTTTTCAACAAAACTTATTGCCAATAAAGAAGCGAGTTGCAAAGGAGTTTGATTTAGCCAGTATAACGTTTTAGGCCCAATAACAGCATCAGCCTTTAACCCATGACGAGATTGAAATCGCTTAACACTTTGTACCAATGTCGGTTGATAAATAACTTCGTCAGTAATATATTCGTTCGCATCACCCAATAACCACAACCGTTGATTAATTTGCTTAATACTTGGGTGGCTATCCCCAGGACGCAACAGACCGCCAGGATCAATAGCTTGCCAATCTTGGGTTTGTGACAACCACATTAACTTACGTAGAGAATTTATGACCCCAAGATAATCATCTGCGATGGGTTCCAGTGCAATATTCTTTTCTAACAATGAGGCGGTGTCATTTATTGAGTCGAATGCCAATGGCACTTGTTTACTATGCCAAAAATCGGCAACACTATGCTGAATTTCATCAATATATTCTAATTGTTCAGCAGCAGAACCCGTTTGTAATATCGCTAAGTATTGAGCACGTTGTGCGGTGGGCTCAGCCAAATACTGTAATTGTAAGTGCTGAGTCAAATTCACATATTGATCTTGAGTGCTGGCCGCAGTAAATGGCGACATACACAAAAGTAATATGCTTATTATGCTTACGATTACAGAATGCTTAGGTTTGCTGAACATACTCTTCCCCGTTGGCGCTACCCATCAATATTGGCATGTTTTTCACTTAAGTGAAATCGATATAGACATTATGGCAAATAATAAAACTGTTTGAATGATCGACACATTAAAGTAACAAAAATTAATACCAAAACGTCACTTATCAGCACAAAAATCAATCAGAAAGATAAAAAGTAACCACTTAACATTAATTTATTTATACACAACTAGGAAGGACCATGCTGAATTGTTATAAGGGGAATAAGAAGTATTAAATCAAAGTGATTCTCATGAATAAAAAGCAACTAACCCAATCCATGGCCCATAAGATGGACATTCCGCAAACTCAAGCTAAGCAGCAACTAGAGCAAATCCTAGCGATTATTCATCAAGGTTTAGCTGAAGGTGAAAAAATTTATATTCCACAATTCGGCACCTTTGAATTGCGGTTTCACTTACCTAAAGTAGGTCGTAATCCACAAACGGGTGAAGCCATTGAGATTGACGGATTTAATCAACCCAGCTTTAAAGTATCTCCCGTATTAAAAGCATTGATTAACGACTAGCTGAGGCACCAGAGATTATAAATTCCTAGGTGCGAGAATGCTTCGTGACTAGAGTCTATAACTGTAGTTACCCAGTTATACTCTCATAACTGCAATCAACCGCTCTTATAGCCGCGTAGCGAACTAGCGAGGTAAATAGCGCCCTAGCTCAAGGCTCGTTCGCTTTTATCGCTCTCACTACTTCTATCGCTTATTACCATTCACAACCAAATTTCAGGTGTAAAAAAGCCCCAACTAATGTTGAGGCTTTTTTACACCACTCTCTATTACTAGAATTTATAATGGTACCCGAGGCCAGACTACTCTTAATAACAAAGAGTAGCACGCCTGATATTCAACCAGAGCGCGAGGGATTTTTGCTTTCGATGTTATTTAGTAAATTTCAGACGTAAAAAAGCCCCAACTAATGTTGAGGCTTTTTTACACCACTCTCTATTGCTAGAGATTATAATGGTACCCGTGGCCAGACTATTCTTGATAACAAAGAGTGGCACGTTTGATGTTCAACAAGAGCACGAGGGATTTTAGCTTTCGATATTATTTATTAAATTTCAGACGTAAAAAAGCCCCAACTAATGTTGAGGCTTTTTACACCACTCTCTATTGCTAGAGATTATAATGGTACCCGAGGCCAGACTTGAACTGGCACGCTTATTCAGCGAGGGATTTTAAATCCCTTGTGTCTACCGATTCCACCACTCGGGCAAACTTATCGTGTTTTGATAAAAAATATCAAGCCACTTAATTCGCATTCACGTTAAATAAATAGAGCTGCTATCGCGTCCCGTTTAACGTGGTGCATACTTTAATGATTTTTTGGGACCAAGCAACAAAAATATTCATTGCATCGAACTGAATGCTTCAAAAAACGCCAATCCGACGTAAAATACAACAAAACGAAGTCCTTAGCACAGAATATGATTAATTAGCTCTCACAGGCGTTAAGCCTTTACTGCGATTATTGACAGCTTCTTCAATTTCAAAACCGGCTTCACTCCACACTTGCGCTTCTTCAACATTAAACGCTTCTTTGGCCCAAATAGTTGCCGTGTCTAATGTAAAGTTGGCTTTTATCCACCCTTCTGACTCTGTCGGACCAAAGCCTCTTACACGCCAATTTTGCGCTTGGGTTGAATCAAAGCCTATCGCTTTCCATTGGCTAATTTCACGTTCAGACATACCTTGCCAGCTAGGAGCAGATGCGCAAGCTACCAATAACGAGACCAATAAACCTAACAATAATTTTTTCATATATTCCTAATGAACAATGTAAATGCTGCGGCGCATAAATCGTCGAAAACAGCACAATGATGTGTAAATTTTGAGAATCATATCTGAGAAATTATTTTTGACAAGTAGGTAAGCAATAATTAATTTTCATTGGAAAAAAATAACAAAAAAGGCCGCATTTGCGACCTTCTGTAAATTAACCTACATAGTGATATTAGGTACGTTGACGAGTCGGTTTACCATGCTTACCAACCACTTTATGCTTATGAACAGCACGGCGGATTTTAGCACTTTTAACTTTAGAACGAGCAACACTGTGTTTGTCTGTACCTAAAACTGAACGAGTTTCAGGTTCTAACCCAGCAAGTTGACGTAAGTAGTTAACTTGGTCAATAGGCAGTTCAATCCAACCACCTCGTGGTAATGTTTTTGGCAATTCAACTTGGCCATAACGCACGCGGATCAAACGACTGACTTGGATTTCTTGTGATTCCCACAAACGACGTACTTCACGATTACGTCCTTCACGAAGGGTAACATGCCACCATTGGTTTATGCCTTCGCCACCTGCAGCTTTAATGCTATCAAACTGTGCGGGACCATCTTCCAACGTCACACCGGTACGTAAACGCTGTACTGCGGCTTCTGGCACTTCACCAAAAGTACGCACAGCGTATTCACGCTCTACTTCATTTGAAGGATGCATTAAACGGTTAGCTAATTCACCATCACAGGTAAATAATAGTAAGCCTGAAGTATTGATATCTAAACGTCCTACCGCAACCCAACGAGCATCGCGCACTTTAGGTAAACGTTCAAATACGGTAGTACGACCTTCAGGATCTTTGCGCGAACAAATTTCGCCTTCAGGTTTATGGTATGCCAGTACACGACAAATAATGTCGTCAGCTGATTTTAATGAAATAGCTCGGCCATCAATACGTATTTTGGCATCAACCTCAACACGATCACCTAAACCAGCAATTTCACCGTCAACACTAACTCGGCCTGCAGCAATCCATGCCTCCATCTCACGACGGGAGCCATGGCCTGCACGGGCCAAGACTTTCTGCAATTTTTCACTCATTAGCGGACTCTTTAAAGGATTTAATATGAAAAACAAGATGTTATTAATTCTCGTTCCATTATCTTTTAGGATTGTACCCGCATGGAGCGTATACAATTTAGAAAAGTGCGTAGATTATACGCTGAATAGAGCTGCTGAGCAAAAAATACCATCATTAAGCTTAAATAGGGAAAGTAGATGACATAAGCACATGAAAATCAATCACTTTAATGTCTCCAATATCAAACTTACTCTTTCTTGCTCATAAGGCTTATTAACACGTTATACCTGCCCTGTTATGAACCGATATAACCCAGATAACGGCAAGATAATTTTATACACCAGTAATCTCTCGAGTTAGGGTTATTTAGCCCTTTTAGCTACTGCGTACACTAAAACCAACAGAATAGATCAGCCAATAAAAAGGCTGCTAACGTTATCCGTCAACAGCCTTAATCACTTAATAAACAGTTTAATATGACACTTTAGCGGATCACTTTAAGGTTAAACACTAGGCTGTACATTACAGGTAACACTACTAAGGTTAATAGTGAAGCGAAACCTAAACCAAAGATGATAGTGATTGCCATAGAACCGAAAAATGCATCACTGATTAATGGGATCATCCCCAGCATAGTGGTAATCGCAGCCATCATCACAGGGCGAACACGGCTCACGCACGAATCAACCAGTGCAAATCCGGGCTCTTTACCTTCATCAAGTTCAATATTGATTTGATCAACCAACACAATACCATTTTTGATGACCATCCCTGAGAGGCTCAGTAACCCCAGTAATGCCATAAAGCTGAATGGGGCATCAAATATCAACAAACCAGCTGAAACGCCGATGACCGCTAATGGCACAGTGAACCAAATAACCAAGGGTTGTCGAACCGAATTAAACAGAAAAACGGTGATTAAGAACATTCCTAAATAGCCCAAAGGAATTGAACTAAATACCGCAGTTTGTGCCTCACCTGCTGATTCAAACTCCCCGCCCCATTCTAAGCGATAACCTGCGGGTAGCTTAATATCCTCAACTTTGCTTCTCACTTTTTTATGCACCGAGTCTGCTGTTTCGTCAGATCCCAATTTAGGATCTGCCAATACCGCCAACATACGAATACGGTCACGGCGCATAATTAAAGGGTTTTCCCATTCGGTACTGAATTCGCTAACCACTTGCGATGCAGGAACAAAGATATTGTTCTCTGTGCTCCATATTTGCATTTTCCACAAGCTATCGGCTTGCAAACGTTCAGTAGCGGGAGCTCGAGCGACAATCGGTAATAAATGGCTAGTCTCACGATATAAGCCGATTTGTTTGCCGCTAAAGTTAACCAGTAAAGCGTTATCTAAATCTTGCTTACTAATCCCCGTTTCACGCGCTTGCGCATTTTGCAGTTGCGGACGGATCACCGGGACTTGATTACGCCAATTGTGACGAACACCGTCCATTGTAGGTTCATTGCGGAAGATTGTTTCTGCTTGTATTGCTAAACGACGCAGTACTTGAGGGTCTTCACCGTAGAAACGCGCTTCAATTTTAGCCGCTGGTGACGGACCGTTTTCCATATTTTTTAAGCGATATTGAGCTTGTGGAAAATGACTATTTAATAATTGTTCAAGTTGTGGTTTATAAGCTTCAACCGCGGCTAAATCGCGCATTTCAATGATTAGCTGGGCAAAGGCTGGATAACCTTTTTCTGGTTGATAAGGTAACACAAAACGCTGCGCACCTTGGCCAATCACTGAAGTAAGATGCACTAAACCAGTATCATTGTGTTCACTTTCTTGCAGCAGTTTTTTCTCAATTTCGCTAGTAAAACGTTCAGTGGCTTTTATGTCTGTCCCTTCAGGCATCCATACATCAACAAAAAATATTGGCGTGTTCGATGCTGGAAAAAATACGTTTTTAATGTGACCAAAGCCGATCACTGCGGTCACTAACATTGCCAATACAATTGATAATGTCACCAAACGAAAACGCAGAACAAAATAAAGAAAACTTCGATAAGTGGTAAACAGCCAACCTTTATAGGGATCGGTTTGTTCAGCTTGCGGTGAAGCATCTTTGAACAACAAATTACAGAAAAAGGGTGTTAAGGTAATTGCCGTTATCCAACTGATAAACAGTGAAATCATCAACACTTGAAATAATGAACGACAAAACTCACCAGCCGCATTTTGTGACAAACCAATCGGTGCAAAAGCGATAATGGCTATTACCGTTGCCCCCAACAATGGCCACTGCGTTTGCGACACAACTTGTTTGGCAGCTTCTAAACGGGTTTTACCACGCTGTAAGCCAATTAAAATACCTTCAGTCACAACAATGGCATTATCGACCAACATGCCTAATGCAATAATGAGGGCACCAAGAGAGATCAGCTGCAATTCAATATCTAATACTTTCATAATAATAAAAGTACCCAGAATAGTGAGTAGTAGAATGAGGCCCATTAATAGACCCGATCTTAGGCCCATAAACAACAATAACACTGCGATGACAATCGCAATCGATTCAAGCAGGTTAATCAAAAAACCTTGCACAGTGTCATCCACAGCTAAACTTTGGTTATAAACCGTATCAAGGTTCATCCCTAATGGTCGCTGTGATTCTATTTCAACTAAACGTTCACTAACACGTTGACCGACATCGACTACATTTACTCCACTGGAAAAAGAAATACCCAGTGATAACGCCGACTCACCTCTGTTGTGGTACAACACACTCGGCGTATCTTCGTAGTCTTTTTCAATATTGGCAATATCACCTAAGTAGATAAGCTCAGTGCTACCCGGTGAGCTAACCACTAAACGAGACAATTCCTCCACTGAACTAAACTCGCCAGTAGGATGCAAGCGAATGCGATTATCACCAATGACAACACTGCCGGCATTTGATACCACGTTTTGATTGTTCACCAATCCATAAATGTAGTTTTGGTCTAACCCTAAAGCCGAGAGTTTTTGCTGAGAAATTTCAATGACAACTTGCTCCGTCAAGTTGCCAACTACTGACACCTTTTTAACCCCGGGAACCAATACTAATTCACGACGTAAATAATCTGAATAATTGGTCAGCTCTCGGTTGCTAAAATCGTTACCTGATAAATTAAGTAAAATACCGTAAACATCACCAAAGTCATCAATCACTTTGGGTTTGGCCGTTCCCGGTGGTAATAGGCCTATGGTGTCGTTAACTTTTCGACGCAACTCATCCCATACTTGGGGTAAGCGATGCTTGTCATAACTGTCTTTAATTTCTACCTGAATTTGTGATAATCCAGCGCTATTGATAGAGGTGATATGCTTAATGCCATCAAGCTGCTGCAAAGCATCTTCAAGTGGCAAGGTCACTTCTTCTTCAACTTGTTCGGGCGATGCACCTGGATAAGCGGTGATAACCAATGCTTGTTTAATGGTAAATTCAGGAAATTCTAGTTGTCCTAATCCGGTAAATGCCACACTGCCACCAATAAGCAGCAAAAACGCAAACATCCAGCTAATCACTTTGTGATTGATGGAATACTCAGCAACATTCATCAACTACACTCCTCGTTGCCAGCGTAAAGGCTTTACTTTCATGCCTTCAGATAATTGCGACAAACCGGCAGCAACAATAACATCGCCTTTTTCCAATCCGGTTAATACTTCTACGCCATTATTGCTAACTCGACCCAGGGTGACTTTCACTGGATTAATGTCACCACTTTCAGCCTGATAACGCCAAACCATCACATCACCACTTTCATCTTGTTTGTCTACTGCAGAAATAGGCACTATCGCGGTAAAGCCTTGTGATGACTCATTGATGGTTGCTAGCGTCAACTCAGCACTCATACCAGGCAGTAATTGCACATTCTTAGGTTGTGGTAATGAAAAGACCACTTCATAAGCTTGGGTGCCGGGAGTGACTTGGGTTGAATATTCTTTAAATTTAGCATCGAACGACATACCGTCTAGTGCACTAAACCGCACTTTCGCAGCTAAACCATGGGCAATATCTTGAGTCAATACTGCCGCCATTGCTTCTGGTACTTGAATCGTGACATCAAGTAATTGGTTATTTTGCAGCGTCAAAACGCCTTGATTAGCTTGTACAATTTGATGATTATCCACTAATCGTTTTGCGATAGTCCCACTAAAAGGGGCTTCTAAACGCGTATAACTAACTTGATCATTAGCTGCCGCAAGGGCTGCTTTAGCTGATTTAAGTTGAGCTTTACTGCTGTCGAATAAAGCTTGAGAAATCAGTTTACGATCTAATAAAGTTTGATTACGGGTAAAATCAGCTAACATCAAGTCATACTCAGCTTCACGAGTCATTAAATTATTATGCGCATCGCGATCATCTAATTGAGCCAATAAAAAACCTTGTTTAACGTGCTGCCCTTCAACAAGATCGAGTCTAACCAATTGACCTGATATCCGAAATGATAATTCTGCACGACTGTTAGCTTCTACTCTCGCAGGAAATTGGCGGACAGTATTACCTGCAGAGGTCGCCACTTCAAACAATTTTACGGGACGCACAAGTACTTCTTGTACGACAATTTCGGCCGGTGCACAACCAGCTAAAACAGTAGAAATAAGCAATGCCAACGGCAATGTTAAGTGATATCTCATCGATTCTGATCCTTGATGACAGAAATTTAAACAGACTGGGTTACAACTCAATTGCCCCTTTTTAGAGGCAACAGTTTATAGACAATTACGCCGAACCATACGCTGAATTATAGTTGCAATAAACGGGTTTATTTGGGAACATCAATCCCATTATTTGAGTTTGACTTATAAAGCATAATCCGAGCAATCAATATGAAAACCGAAGACATTGCATTATTTCATCGAATTGTCGAAACAGGCAGCATACTTGAAGCCGCTAATTTGTTGAATTTACCTAAATCGACCGTCAGTAGACGGTTGCAATCATTAGAAGAATCATTAAATTTAAAGCTGTTTCATCGTCAAAGCCGCGCAATAACACTGACCTCAGCGGGCAGTCATTTCTACGAAAAAACCTTGGTGATGCTAGCGGATCTAGAACAAACCCTCTCCCACATTACCGACAACAAGGCGGAATTAACCGGCCATTTACGTATTTTGATGTTTCCAATTCCACAGATAATGGATGTAGTTAATAAAATTTTTGCCTTTATGGATCAAAACCCCAAGTTTTCGATTGAAATAATCACCAGCACTGAACCATTAGATATGGTACGAAATAATATTGATATCGCATTTATGGTCAACGAAACGTTTACTGAATTAGATATGGTGGCAAAGCCCATTATCAGTGAAGAAATGTGTTTCTTTGCCAGCCCTGAATATCTGGATAAAGCGGGTATGCCAGTGACCATAACTGATATTGAACAGCATAACTCAATTTTATTTCGCTTCCCCAATGGGAAAACCTTTAGTCAAGTGCCGCTAGCAAATGATGCCATGCAAGCCGTTAAAGGCAATTTATGCACTAATAGTATTCAACTTGCCTATGAAGCGACTAGGTTAGGTCGAGGGATCGGTTACTTACCACAAGGTTTATGTATAGAAGACATACAACAAGGGAAATTAGTGCGTTTATTTGATGATTTGCCCCCCTACATTGGCGTAGTATTTTTAGTGTACCCATCAAGGCGCTTTTTAAGCCTAGCTGGACAACGCTTACTTGATTATATGCTTACCGAGTCATCCACTCAAACAACCGAAACCGTGGTCATCAATAATAAGACATGGATTTAATCCAGCGGCTAATGTATCTGGTTTACATTGTTGTCATTTGCACAATTGTATTACTGATACCTAAACACAGATGAAACCTTTGTTGATGGCCGTAATAGCGCCCTTGAATTTATTCAACATTATTGAGGCCATCTTCGGTGCTGTCTTCACTATTGGCCTCATCTTCGGGCTCATCCATCGCTAACTGGGCTTTTTCAAATAACGCATGTAGAGAGCTGGCATCAGTTAATGCAGGTAAATCTGCCAGTTTGCTTAAATTGAAATAATCAAGAAATGCACTGGTGGTTGCATATAATGACGGCCTACCCGGTACTTCTTTATGGCCAACAGCTTTAATCCAATTTCTATCCACTAAACTTTTAATAATATTGCTGCTAATGGCAACACCTCTGATATTTTCAATATCGCCGCGCGTAACAGGTTGGCGATATGCAATAACAGCCAAGGTTTCAAGTGTCGCTCGCGAGTATTTAGGTGCTTTGTCTTGCCATAATGGTTGTAAAAATGGACTGAGTATTTCTTGAGTTTGAAATCGATAACCACTGGCTATTTTAACCAGTTGTACGCCCCGGTCTTGATAATCGAGTTGTAATTCATCTAGCGTTTCCTGAATCCGCGAGCGTGACACACTAAACTCAGCTAACACAGTTTCTTTGATAACTTTTACCGACAACGGCTTACCTAAGACAAATAAACTGGCTTCAATAAGTTGCTTAAGCTGGATGGGATTAATTGGCTTCATGGATCTCTTCGAATATAAGTGAGTTAAAAAGCTTTTACATAAATTGGCGAAAAGGGTTCATTTTGTACTAGCTCAACTAATAACTCTTTGACTAACTCCATTAGGGCTAAAAAGCTCACCACAACACCAGCACGGCCTTCGCTGACATCAAACAAGCACTCAAAACCAATGTATTCAGTACTGGATAACTTAGCTAAAATTTGGCTCATACGTTCCCGTGTTGATAAATGTTCACGTTTAACATGATGATCTTCGTTGGCATCAATGCGTTTCAGCACTTCGCCAAACGCACGGGCAATATCCACCAACGAGACATCAGGCGGCACTATCACTGGTTTAATATCTGGCGCGGCAGAAACAGATGCCTGAAATACATCGCGCTCAATACGCGGTAATGCATCAATATCAGCAGCCGCTTGTTTGATCACTTCATAGGCTTTTAATTGCCGTATAAGTACCACACGAGGATCTTCCTCCTCGTCATCTTCATTAGCCATTTTAGGCAATAATAACCGCGATTTAATCTCTGCCAACGTTGCCGCCATCACCAAATAATCGGCAGCAAGTTCTATCCGAGCTTCAGTAAGAATGTCGATATAAATTAAATATTGTTGGGTAATTTGTTGGATGGGTAAATCAACCACATCCAATTTTTGCTTGCGGATCAGATATAATAATAGATCCAGTGGGCCTTCGAATGTTTCAAGAAACACCTCTAAGGCCTCTGGTGGAATAAACAAGTCTAACGGCATGCTTTCAAGCACTTCGCCACGTATTACTGCCAATGGCAGGCTTTGCTGACTGCCTTGCATGTTTATCCTTGTCTATTTATCAATAGTGTGAGTTTATTCAAATGCACTGGTATCGCCAGCACCATGACGTAATATCACCATTTCACCTTCAGACATATCAATTACAGTGGTTTGATTTTCAGGTAAATAACCGCCATGAATTATACCGTCTACCTGGTGATCGAGTATATCGCGAATATGCTCTGGATCTGACTCGGCAAATTGTTCATTTGGCATCACCAAACTGGTGGTCATCATCGGCTCACCCAATGCTTCAAGTATTGCCAACGCTATAATATTATTCGGAACACGGATACCAATGGTACGTTTTTTGTCACATTGTAAACGACGAGGTACTTCTTTTGTCGCTTTGAAAATAAACGTATATGGCCCAGGCATACAGCTTTTTAATAGACGGTATGCTTGGTTATCAACGCGGGCAAAATTAGCCAACTCAGATAAATCCCGGCACATTAATGAAAAATTAGCGTCGTTTTCAATCTGGCGGATACGTGCCATACGCGTCATGGCATTTTTTTCACCAATCATACAACCTAATGCATAACCTGAGTCTGTAGGATAAACAATGACTCCGCCTTGTTTAAGAATATCCACCACTTGGTTTATTAACCGAGCTTGTGGGTTCTCATCATGAATATAAAAAAATTGACTCATGCTCTTTCCGTCCAATGTTGTGATTGCCAAACCCATTCCACACCTTGAGGTTGGAATAAGTTTTTACCTAGCTCGATCCAATTACTGGGAAAGTGAAAATCGCTCCCCACAGAAGCAAGTAGGTTATTTTGCTTACTTAATGCGATCAAATTATTACGGTCGTCTAATGTTTGCTGGCCTAAAATAACTTCAATCGCATCGCCACCGGCCTCTGCAAATTCACGCACTAAGCGTTTAAGCCATTTGGCCGATAATTTGTAACCGCTAGGGTGGGCTAATACTGCTACGCCACCCGCTTGATGAATATGTTCTATCGCATTGGTCATGTCGCCCCAATTATTGGGTACATAGCCCGTTTTACCGCGTGCCAAATAACGTTTAAATACACTAGGCATATCTGAAGCATGCCCATTATTAGCTAGCCATCTAGCATAATGACCTCGACTCAGTGCGGCATCGCCTGCAATAGCTTTGGCCCCTTCATAGGCGCCTTCAATACCAGCTTTAGCTAAACGTTCGCCGATCTCTTGGGCTCGCACTTCACGCAATTGGCGTTGATGAATTAAAAACTCGAGCAATCCCGTGTGAGCAATATCCAAGTTTAATCCAACAATATGAATGTCAAAACTGTTCCAACGAGTTGAAATCTCACAACCGTTAATGAGTTTTAAAGGCGTCTCATGTGCTTTATTAGCAAGATGCGCTTCTGCTAATCCGCCGACAGTGTCGTGATCAGTAATAGCAAACATCTCAACGCCTTTTTCAATAGCGCGAGTTAATAATTCTGTTGGTGTTAGTTGACCATCTGATGCGGTCGTGTGGCTGTGAAGATCGGCCAAGAGAGTCTCTGTAATCATATGGTTATTGTACAAGAGTAGCGGTATAAATACTGCTTGGATTTATGAATAAATGATGGCAATTGATAACTTTTTTGCTCTTTAGTTAGTTAAAACGCTCAATAAATAGACCAGATTTATCCTGATTATCATTTTTTAACAACTTTTGAGAAATATTCAATTGACATTAATCTCCAGCTGGGTTTTCCTATAGGTATTAAATACCAACTCAAGATGCTATTAACAATGACACACTGTTTTGCTTCATTACACATTACTTGGTGGTGGCACTTCCCAAATTAACGGGTTGTGTGAAGCGTTGTGCTCATTTTTAAGAGACAAGATTTTACCAGAAAGCCCGCAGAGATGTGGGCTTTCTTGTTATTTGGCCCATTCAACATTGTCACTCGGGTTTCACTACATTTAAAGGCCAACAAATGAATAATACAATGACACAGGGAGCGGCTACACAGTGACTACAACAATGACCAAACTAAATCAGCTCGCTCAGGTTACCACGCAAACACAGCCGTTAACCTACCACACTGATCCGCTAAAGCTGTATCAGCAAGTTACCGGCAACGCGCCGCATACCATGTTATTAGAATCAGCTGAGGTCGAAAGTAAAGACCACTTAAAAAGCATTGTATTAACTCATGCTGCGATGATGATCCGTTGTGACGGTTATCAACTCACGTTTAATGCGTTAACTCACAATGGCGTGGCCTTGTTAGTGCCAATTGCCAAATTTTTCAGTGATGCAGAGCAACAACGGGATAATGATACCTTAGTCATTACCTTAAAAAAGGCCACCGAATTACAAGACGAAGATGCACGCTTAAAGTCGACGTCGCCTCTTGATGGCTTAAGAATGTTTATCAAACACATTCAAACCAACAATCCGCTTAAATTTGAAGATTTATTTTTAGGTGGCGTATTAGCATATGACTTAATTGATACCGTAGAGCCACTTCCAGCAGCACCCAATGCGCACAATGACTGCCCCGATTACTTATTCTATCTTGCTGAAACACTTATTCTAATTAACCACCAAACTCAACAAGCTGAGATTGTCACTCATCAATTCAGTCAAGATACAGACATTAAAAATCAACTCTCTCAGCAAGTTCAACATGTCATACAGCAATGTGCACAATTAGATGATATTGAGCCGTTAGTACCAGTAGCGACCGACGCAATAGTCAACATTACTGACGAACAATTTAAGCAAACGGTTATTGATTTAAAAGAACACATTGTCGCAGGTGATATTTTTCAAGTGGTGCCATCTCGTTGTTTCAGCCTACCATGCCCTAATACCATTGGGGCATACCGAGCATTGAGGCTCACCAACCCAAGCCCTTATATGTTCTATTTCAGAGGCCCTGACTTCACCTTATTTGGCGCATCACCAGAAAGTGCCCTTAAATACGATGCCGCCAGTAATCAAGTTGAAGTTTACCCCATTGCTGGTACACGTCAGCGTGGCAAGAATGCCCAAGGTGAAATTGATTTCGACCTAGATAGCCGTATCGAACTTGAACTGCGTTTAGATAAGAAAGAGTTGTCTGAACATCTAATGCTGGTCGATTTAGCTCGTAATGACATCGCCCGCATCAGCCAAAGCGGTAGCCGTAAAGTCACAGAACTATTAAAAGTCGATCGTTATTCGCATGTGATGCATTTAGTCAGTCGCGTTACCGGTCAGTTACGCTTAGATTTAGATGCCCTACACGCTTATCAAGCCTGTATGAACATGGGCACTTTAGTTGGCGCACCAAAAGTACGTGCATCACAATTAGTTCGCCAAGCAGAACAAGCTCGCCGTGGTAGTTATGGTGGCGCAGTAGGTTACCTCAATGGTTTAGGCGATATGGACACCTGCATTGTTATTCGTTCCGCTTTTGTTAAAAATGATGTTGCCCATATACAAGCGGGTGCAGGAGTGGTGTTTGATTCAGATCCCCAAGCCGAAGCAGATGAAACTCGTCAAAAAGCCCAAGCGGTGATCTCAGCGATAAAAATGGGAGGTGGTCTATGAGCAACGCAACCACACAAACTGATCAACAGATGAAAATATACTTACTCGATAACTTCGATTCGTTTACTTACAACCTCGTCGACCAATTCCGTAGTCTTGGCTGTGAAGTGATCATTTATCGTAATGATGTCAGTGCCGATTATGTCGCTAAAAAGCTAATGAATGAAACTGGTAAAACAGCATTAGTATTATCGCCAGGGCCAGGTGCGCCTCATGAAGCAGGCTGCATGATGGAGTTAATAGGTAAAGTGGCAGGAAAAGTGCCGATGCTTGGCATTTGTTTAGGTCAACAAGCAATGGTTGAATACTATGGCGGAAAAGTTGAGCGCGCGCCATTTGTGGTCCACGGTAAAGCCAGTCCAACCTTCCATAATGGTCAAGGTGTATTTGCCAATTTACCCTCACCATTACCAGTTGCCCGTTATCATAGCTTAGTGGCGACAATAGTACCTGAATGCTTAGACATTATTGCCACAACAGATGGCATGCCAATGGCAATACAGCACCCACAAGATCAAGCAATCGGTTTTCAATTTCATCCAGAATCCATTTTAACCACATTAGGCAGCCAATTACTGACACAAACATTGGCATATTTAACCCAAGAGCATACTTTTGCTGGAGGCGCATAATGGATAATCTACAAGCTTTATTTGACCGCCTTTACCAAGGTAAGTCGTTAGATCGCGAGCAAATGGCACAAGTGTTTAGCGCTATTATTCAAGGTGACATGCAACCAGCAACAATGGCGGGTATGTTAGTTGCACTGAAAATGCGCGGCGAAACCATTGATGAAATAGCCGGAGCCGCGGACGCATTACGCCAAGCAGCCAAACCATTCCCACGTAGCGATGCCTCAAAACACACTGGTATTGTTGATATTGTTGGTACGGGCGGTGATGGTTACAACACCATTAATATATCAACCACTGCCGCGTTTGTTGCTGCTGCAGCGGGCGCAAAAGTGGCAAAACACGGTAACCGCAGCGTATCAAGTAAGTCTGGTTCTTCCGACTTATTGTCTCATTGCGGTATCGCACTCACCATGGAACCAGAAGCAGCAAGCCAATGTTTAGATAAACTCGGTTTATGCTTTTTATTCGCACCGCATTACCATGGTGGAGTTAAACATGCAGTGCCAGTAAGGCAAGCGTTAAAAACGCGAACCATTTTTAATGTGCTAGGCCCGCTAATTAACCCTGCCAGCCCAGAGTTTATGTTACTAGGTGTTTACACACTTGAACTTATTGAACCCATTGCCCACGTGCTGCATGCCCTTGGGGTAAAACGCGCTATGGTGGTTTATGGCAGTGGCTTAGATGAAGTAGCCCTTCACGATAATACTCATGTGGCAGAACTAAAAGACGGTGTAGTGCGTACTTACCAGCTGAGCCCTGAAGATCTAGGGGTTGAACGTGCAGACATAGCACAGCTAACAGGTGGCGAACCGGCAGACAATGCCTTAATAACCCAAGCCATTTTGCAAGGCAAAGGCCTGCCTGCTCATCGAGATGCGGTGGCCATTAATGCCGGTTGTGCTTTGTATATCTGTGGTGTTTGCGACTCCGTTCAAGCGGGCACTCAACTAGCGCTTGATACGCTAGCGGGCGGTGCAGCCTTTACCTTATTAACCGATTTAGCTGCCGCGAGCCAAGCTGGAGAACATAATGAGTAAGCCAGAAAGTAATGTATTAACCCGTATTGTTGATACAAAAGCGGCACATATTGCCGCACTTAAACTGCGTTTCCCAGAAGCCAGTTTACAGCCTAAAATATCAGATCGTAGTTTATATGACGCCCTAAAAGCGCCCAATGCTCAGTTCATCTTTGAATGTAAAAAGGCCAGTCCTTCTAAAGGTCTTATTCGTCCAGTGTTTGATGTTGAAGCCATTGCAAATATTTATGTTCATTACGCTGCAGGTATTTCAGTGCTCACCGACGAACAGTTTTTCCAAGGTGACATGGACTACATTCCAAAAGTGCGCGCAAGGGTAACTCAACCGATTATCTGTAAAGACTTTTTTGTCGACCCATACCAAGTGAAATTGGCAGCCCATCAAGGCGCAGATGCTATATTGCTGATGTTGTCAGTACTTGATGATGCACAATATAGTTTATTAGCCGATGAAGCCGCAAAATATCAATTGGATGCCTTAACCGAAGTCAGTAACGAAGCTGAATTGGCTCGGGCAATTGATCTTAATGCGCCGATTATTGGTATTAACAACCGCAATTTACGCGACTTAAGCACGGATCTTGCGACAACAGAGTTATTAGCACCACAGATCCCTGCAGACAGAGTAGTGATAAGCGAATCGGGAATTTACAACCACCAGCAAACTCGTCGTTTAAATCCATTAGTAGACGGTTACCTTGTTGGCAGTTCTATTATGGCGCAACACGATATTGATTTAGCGTGCAGACAACTTGTTTTTGGTAACAATAAAGTCTGTGGTTTAACTCAAATTGACGATATTGAGGCAGTAGCAAAGGCAGGTGCCGTGTTTGGCGGATTAATATTCCATCCTAAATCACCAAGAGCGGTTACTCCAGAAGCGGCAACTGAGTTAGTCGCGCAAATGCACCAACGCAATATTGGCTTAAATATGGTGGGGGTATTTGTTAATCATCCTGTTGCTGACATTGCCACCTTAGCTAAAACACTTGAATTATTTGCGGTGCAATTACATGGCGATGAAACTGAACTTGAAATAAAACAGTTAACAGCATTACTGGCTCAACAACAACTCAGCACTGAGATTTGGAAAGCCGTCGCTGTTGATAGTCAAAGTGGCGAAATGAGCCAAAAGCCAGCGGGTGCCAATCGTTATTTATACGATAGCAAATCAGCACAACAATTTGGCGGCACAGGACAAACATTTAATTGGCAAGCCGATATTGATGATAAACAAGATGCGATGTTGGCGGGTGGATTAACCCCAGACAATGTTTATCTTGCAAGCCAGCAAGGATTTTATGGGGTCGACTTAAATTCAGGAGTAGAATCTAGCCCTGGACATAAAGACCACCAAAAACTCATTGCCGCATTTACCCAATTACGCCGTAATTAATTTTATATTTACGACACTATTTTTAGTTAAAAACATGATTACTCGAAGGGAATATTTATGACCGAGCTCAAGCTTAACCCTTATTTCGGCGAATATGGCGGTATGTACGTACCACAGATTTTAGTGCCTGCATTAAAGCAACTCGAAACCGCCTTTGTTGAAGCTCAACAAGATGAAAGCTTTATTGCTGAATTTACCGATTTATTGAAAAACTATGCCGGACGCCCAACAGCGCTAACCCTCACCCGAAATTTAAGTCCAAATCCTCTGGTAAAAATTTACCTAAAACGTGAAGACTTACTCCACGGCGGTGCTCATAAAACCAACCAAGTATTAGGTCAAGCTCTGTTAGCTAAGCGAATGGGTAAAAAAGAAATTATTGCCGAAACAGGTGCTGGCCAACATGGTGTGGCCACAGCCCTAGCCTGTGCACTTTTGGGGCTAAAATGTAAAGTTTACATGGGCGCAAAAGACATTGAACGTCAATCTCCAAATGTGTTCCGCATGAAATTAATGGGCGCTGAAGTGATTCCAGTAACATCGGGTTCTTCAACCTTAAAAGATGCCTGTAACGAAGCCATGCGCGACTGGTCAGGCAGCTATGATAAAGCCCATTACTTATTGGGCACAGCAGCCGGCCCGCATCCATTTCCAACTATTGTCCGTGAATTCCAACGGATGATAGGTGAAGAAACTAAAAAGCAAATTCTTGAAAGAGAAGGACGTTTACCAGATGCCGTTATCGCTTGTGTAGGCGGTGGCTCAAACGCTATTGGCATGTTTGCTGATTTTATTGATGAACCATCAGTAGAACTCATTGGTGTAGAACCTGCCGGTAAAGGCATTGATACCCCGATGCACGGTGCACCACTTAAACATGGTAAAACCGGGATTTTCTTTGGAATGAAATCGCCATTAATGCAAGATAGTGACGGTCAGATTGAAGAATCATATTCGGTTTCTGCCGGACTTGATTTCCCATCGGTAGGACCACAACATGCGTATTTAAATTCTATTGGTCGTGCACGTTATGAGTCAGCTACTGATGATGAAGCGCTTGAGATGTTTCAAACACTTGCTCGCTGCGAAGGCATTATTCCCGCATTAGAGTCTGCCCATGCCCTCGCCTATGCCGTACGCATGGCAAAAGAAGCCACTAAAGAAACCATTTTAGTGGTTAATTTATCTGGCCGTGGTGACAAAGATATTTTTACTGTGGCTGATATTTTAGAAGCCAAACAAAAAACACAGGAGAGCGGCAATGAGTAACCGTTATCAAACAGCATTTGCTGCACTGAAAGCACAAGATAAAGGTGCGTTTGTTCCTTTTGTGACCATTGGCGATCCGAGCCCTGAATTATCGTTAAAAATTATTCAAACCTTAGTGGATAATGGCGCTGATGCCCTTGAATTAGGATTTCCATTTTCAGATCCATTAGCCGATGGCCCCGTAATACAAGGTGCAAATTTGCGATCTTTAGCCGCAGGTACCACCCCAAGTGATTGCTTTGATATCATCACTAAAATTCGTGTCCAACACCCTGATCTGCCGATTGGGTTATTACTGTATGCCAACCTAGTTTTTGCTAATGGTATTGATGTGTTTTATGCCAAAGCACAGGCAGCAGGTGTTGATTCAGTATTGATTGCCGACGTACCAGTTGAAGAGTCAGCACCTTTTAGTAAAGCTGCTAAAGCTCACGGTATTGCACCTATCTTTATTGCACCGCCTAATGCAGATTCTGACACCTTAAAAATGGTCAGTGAACAAGGTGAAGGTTACACCTATCTGTTATCACGTGCGGGCGTCACGGGTACTGAATCAAAAGCAGGTCAACCTATTGAAAACATTCTGGCACAGCTGGCTGAATTTAATGCACCGCCGCCGCTATTAGGTTTTGGTATTGCAGAACCAGAACAAGTACGTGCGGCCATCAAAGCAGGCGCTGCAGGTGCTATTTCAGGCTCAGCTGTAGTTAAGATTATTGCTGCACACCAACATGATGAAGTCACCTTATTGGCCAAACTTGCTGAATTTACCGCGACAATGAAAGCCGCAACCTAGACACTTTTTGATAACCATAGCCCAAAAAGAGCCGTTAATTCGGCTCTTTTTTCAGGTATTAATCCGTCCATAATACGGGTTAAGTTTTCAATGCTGAATATCAGCAGTCAAGAACGCTATAGCTTTACTACGAATGGGGACAAAAGCGCGACTGACATCAAACACCGTTTAAAAAGTGACAACCAAGACTTACTCAGCCTAAATAACAACACATAAAAAATGATTCACTGGAGCATATATAAGGCACGGACAATCATCGATCTCGCTGAAGATTGCCGTTAACATTCCCTTGCAAGATGGCCGATGATTAATCATTTTTCGCTATCCTTGTTAGGGTCTGTTGATCTTTGCAGGTTAAATTTTGTTCGAGATAAAAACGTTTTAATCGAGGCGAGCGGATTGCTGCCTAGCAATCTAAGCTAAATTCGCTCAACAAAGAGTAAAACGTTTTTAGCCGAACCCTTCGGGCAGCGTTTGTTGGTCATTTTTACTGCGTTATCGACTTTTTATGTAGAATAACTACACCACAAAGTCTCTGCCTTGTACAAATGACCAACAATTCGCTGCAAAAACAACCTTGAAAGATCAACAGACCCTAATGTGAATAGGGATAACATCATGCTACAATCGATGATTATTACGGTGGTAATGCCACATCATCAGCCTCTTTTTCTAACCTGAGATCGTTATGAAACAACTGTTAGATTTTTTACCTTTAGTCATTTTTTTCGCTGTATATAAACTCTATGACATTTATACTGCAACAGCAGTATTGATTGCTGCTTCAGCAATTCAACTCGTCATCACTTATCTGCTTTATAAACACATTGAAAAAATGCATTTGGCCACATTCGCCTTGGTGACTGTCTTTGGGTCTCTTACACTGTTTTTCCATGATGATGCCTTTATCAAATGGAAAGTCAGCATCGTTTACGCCTTGTTTGCTATTGGGTTAATTGTCTCTCAAATGATGGGCAAACCTGCGCTTAAGAGCATGTTAGGTAAAGAAATGAAAGTTGACGATAAAATATGGGCTCAACTTACATGGTATTGGGTTGGATTTTTTGTTTTATGTGGATTCGCCAACATTTATATTGCGTTCAATTTACCTTTAGAAACTTGGGTTAACTTTAAAGTCTTTGGCTTAACAGCCCTCACCTTAATTAACACTGTTATTACGGTAGTCTATCTGTATAAAAATATGGAAGAAGACAACTCACAACCAACTGATGGTCAATAATCAATCAACAAGATCAAGTAAAGGAAGATGCTATATGTGGTATATGATTTCATCTCAAGATGTCGAAAACAGTTTAGAAAAACGTTTATCTGTTCGTACTGAACATTTAGCCCGTTTACAAACTTTAGCCGATGAAGGCCGTTTATTAACTGCCGGACCACATCCTGCAATTGATAATGAAAACTCTGGAGAAGCGGGTTTTACTGGTTCTTTAGTTGTTGCCGAGTTCTCTTCACTAGAAGATGCCCAAGCTTGGGCCGATGTAGACCCTTATATCGCCGCTGGCGTATACAAAAGTGTCATCGTTAAACCATTTAAGCGAGTACTTCCATAATGAAAATAGTGTCTTTTAACATTAATGGGATACGTGCTCGTTTACATCAATTACAAGCACTGATCGACAGCCATTCACCGGATATTATTGGTTTGCAAGAAACCAAAGTACATGATGACGCGTTCCCTGTCGCTGACGTAGAAGCTATGGGTTATAAAGTTCATTATCATGGTGGCAAAGCACATTATGGTGTGGCGATGCTGTCAAAAATAGAACCTATTTGTGTTATTAAAGGTTTTGAAACCGATGATGAAGACGCCCAACGTCGCCTGATCATTGGCCAGTTCAAGCAAGACAATGGCCGTATATTAACGGTATTCAATGGCTACTTCCCTCAAGGTGAAAGTATTCATCACGAAACAAAATATCCGGCTAAGCGTAAGTTTTATCAAGACTTAATGCTGTATTTAGAAAAGCATCATAATCCTAGTGAAGACATTGCGATTATTGGTGATATTAATATATCGCCAACCGATTTAGACATTGGTATTGGTGATATTAACGCCAAGCGTTGGTTAAAATCGGGTAAATGTAGCTTCCAACCTGAAGAACGTGAATGGTTAGCGCGCCTAGAACAATGGGGATTTATCGATAGTTTTCGTCAATTACACCCAACTCGTACAGAACGTTATTCATGGTTTGATTATCGCAGCAAAGGCTTTGTTGATAACCGTGGCCTACGAATAGACGTTATTTTGGTGACTGAATCTATGGTCCCACGCTTAATTGAATCTGACGTGGATTACGATTTACGCGGTATTGATAAACCATCAGATCACGCGCCAATTTGGAGCACCTTTAGCGAAAAGCTAATATAAGTTAAATAACTTAGTCATAGGTTAACCAAATAACGTATCAATTCGATTACTTCGCTACTAAAAACCATAAAAGCGATAAGTTCATCTTACTTCTAGCGCATTTTTAGTAGCGGATCAGCCTTCAGAACACCCTCTCAGCTAATCTCAACGACCAGTCACTATGACAACTCTCTATGCCTATTCTTTATGCTTAGAGTGCTTGCAAAGTAGCATCGCACCAGCAGAAAAAATGGTTTTAGTTTATATAGATTTTATGTTCAAGTGATCTAAAAGAAATAGCGGCTGGATAATTGCCATTGTTGTTCGACTAAATCAATAGATTCATTAAGGTAAGCTCTAGCGGGTCGATTTGAATCGATAAGATTGTACTCAAATTGAATAAACCATGGTCGGTCTAATTGGTACTGGTAAGCCAGTGTCAATGATTGGCCATCTTCGTTGTTATTATCATATGGCGTACTGTCATTATCGGTGACAGAAAAATCTTCAACACGAATATTAACTCTATGTTGCGACCAACGCTTGCTGAGTAAGATATATCCCGATTGAAAATCATTATCAACCACAGGATAACCTTCTGTGTTGGTCATCAAGGTAGAACCCTGCATAAATTGACCAATTAAGCTTATTCCGTAAGGTAAACGCCATTTTGTGCCAACATGACCAAACTGAGTCAACCACACATATTGACCTTGTTTAACGATAAGCGTGTTAGCATTATTGTCATAATAACCTGCTTGAACACTGCCTTTATTACGCCAAGTCCACTTGGCTAACACATGCCCACCAATACGATCGTCAAGTTCAGTAAAAGGATCCGAATTAGCAGCTTGAGCCTCTAACATACCGCCAGTTTCCATTGCTGGAATGGCTGCGATGGGAAGCGTTTCTTGCACTAATGTTTGTCTTGAGGTTTGAGTCCAACCATGCCAAGCCAACATGGCACCAGTGGTATCGTTAAACATAAAGGCTTCAGCTGTTAATGAAAAATCATGCTCTGACTGACGATACTTGCCTAAAGACTCAATGGTTGTCGATAAACCAATGTGTCTGACTTCTTCAGCGAGCCAGCTATTTAACGTTGAGTAATTTAACGTGTAAGGCGATGCCCAAGCTGTTGCAACATTTTCTAACGAGATTTTCGGGTACATCAGACCAAATTGTACATCAAGGCGAATGCCCGATTCACTTGGAATATCACGATAACGGATCAACGCTTCGGTGATGCCCAATCCATTATTGATCCCATCAACATAGCCATTAGCCACAATGCGACTCGACCAAGCATCACCCCATTGGATGTGATAATTTAATCCTAGTTGTGATAACGCTATTTGTGCGCCATTGTCAGCGCCAAACTTGCCCAATCCACCCTCTAGATAAGAATCGATGGTATCTGCATAACCGGCACGAACATCAATCACACCAGTGAGATCATGCTCAACATCCTTCAGTTCAATAGAGTCGGCATAAACACTGCTACTCAAAAACAGTAAACAGCACACTATCCTTGTATATGACGGGCAAATAATAGTCACTCTCCTATTGATAATCTGATTGTGTTAACCAATCATTAAACTGTCGTTCTGGGAGCGGGCGAGACAAGTAAAATCCTTGGCCCATTTCGCAGTTTAGATCGGTTAACCACTCTAACGTAACCTTGTCTTCGATGCCTTCGGCAACCACTTTAAGCCCCAAGTTATGAGCAAGTTGTAGTGTTGATTGCACAATAATTTGGTCAGCTTGATTTTCTAGTAACTTTTGCACAAATGACTTATCAATTTTTAGCTCATCAACCGGTAATTGCTTCAACTGTGCCAGTGAAGAATAACCCGTACCATAATCATCTATCGATAGTGTCAGTCCATTATTTCGTAATAATGTGAGCTGCTTTATCGCCAGTTCAGGATCTGATACGACCGCATCCTCGGTGATCTCTAACGTCATTGCAGCTACAGGAACATGATGCTCCGCGAGTGCATTAATGACCCAATGGCAAAATTGCTCATCTTTTAAATTTTCAGCCGAAATATTAACGGCAATACACATATCAATGCCCAATAATTGCCAGCGATGATATTGAGCCATTGCTTCGGTAATAACCCAACGTGTCAACGCATCCATTTGCATGGTTTTTTCAGCAATAGGAATAAACGTATCGGGTGGAATAATGCCTCTAGCAGGATGGTCCCAACGAACTAATGCTTCAACATGGGTGATTTTTTGTTTGGCTAAGTTTAATTTTGGTTGGTAATACAATACTAACTGATTTTGCTCAATAGCCACTTTGAGTTCATTAATTAATTGAAAACGTTCAATGCTATTTTTATCAATATTAGCATCATAGATCTGGTAATCACGCTTATTTACTTTAGCGTGCTGCAAGGCGGTATCGGCTTGTCTTAGTAAGGTTACAATATCGATATTAGGCTGATAAAAGCTCACGCCAGCAGTAAACTGCAAATGTAACATCACATCTTTGTAATGATAATCTTGACCAATCTGTTGCTGTAACTTGGATAACAAAACATCGAACGATTGATGCTCACAATGCTTAAATGCCAGAACAAATTCATCACCTGACAATCGGTAAGCAAAGGCATCAGAATTAATCTCACATAGACGCTTAGCCACCTCTTTAATCACTTCATCACCCACTTCATGACCTAAAGTGACATTAATTTCGGTCATACGGCGAATATTAATTAAACACAGTCCCATTTTTGAACCTGACACCAACCAAGGTTCAATGTTGCGCTGTAATTCGTTGCGGTTACCTAAATTGGTTAACGGGTCATGAAACGCTTGATGCTCAATGGCTTTTTCACGCGCTAAAATAGCTTGCTGCATTGAGGTAAACTCGTTAGCTAATTGTTGTAACTCAACACTTGAGTCGACAGTAACATTCGAGTCGTAATTACCTTTGGCAATAAAGCGGGCTTGGGCAATTAATTGTTTAATCGGTCGAGTAATACTGCCCGAAATCAAAAATGCCAATAACAAAGAAACGGGTAACATTAATACCAGCACTGCCACTTGTTGTAACCACTGCGAGTCTATGGAAGCCAGTAAGTCTGAACGCGATTTATACATGTAAGCATGCAGAGCTTGTCCATCAACATCACCCAAAGACTGTTTCCACAAGATATAATCGAGATTGCTTTTTTGATCAGTGATATAGCTGGATAACAACATGCTTTCATCGTTTGACAACGACTCACCAGAGTGGCCAATTGTCGTCATCTTATCCGCCGAGGTTAGGATAAAACCACTATTTAACCCAGTGAGTTTATACAACGAATTGGCCAATGCATCGTCGACGAGAAAACCAAATCCAACCCAACCGATAACACTATTGCCACCACTGGTGAGTGGAGAAAACTTAATTTGATATAACTTATTATCTAATAAATAAAATGGACTTAATGTTTCAAACTCAGAACCTAACAGATAGCGAAACGTACTATTTTGCTCAGAGCCCAAAGCAACCACTTCACGGCCCTTGTCTGTTTGTGATGCGACCAGCTGACCAATAATCTTACCTTCCGCAGATACTGCCATTGCAAGCGAAGCATTGATTCGACTACGATGATTATTGAGTGCAACTAAAAAACTACGGTTATCACCATCAATAAAAATATCTTTTAAGCCGAAGTCTTTTGCTGCCGTCGCTGCGAATGCCGCCAAATAATAGCTTCGATTATCATATTGCGATTCAAAAACAAGACTGGCGACGTCAAGTTGGCTCGCCACATATTGTTGCTCTAATCTTTGATTTGCTTGATAAGACAACCAAAAAGACAAGCTTAATACAGCAATAATTAACAGGACAAAAAAAGCAAAAATCCGAGTTTGTAGGCGATTAAAAAATGCCAATACTAGTATCCTTCTAAAAATTCAAATTCATCTAAACTTTTCTGTTCCGGAATACTATCAAATTCACCCTGTAAAGAGATAGTAATAGTGTTATCACTGGGTAAATGGAACATTTTGGCTTGTTGATTATCTGTCAATTTTAATTGTGGATGCCATACAACAATCTTGAAGTCATCGGCGGGTAAATCTGCAAATGTCACCTGCCCTTGTGGATTGGTCACTGCATAAAAAGGGGTGTCGACAACCAACAAATGGCCCGACATCCAATCATGAATATTACACCCCATCGACACATGTCCTGTTTGCTCGAATCTCAGAACTTGTTGTTCTTGATTATGACGTAATTTAAATGCAAAACGTTTCGGACCAAGTGCCGAATAAATATGATGAGTAATATCGTCTTCATTGACAAAAGCCACATCCTTATCTTTTTGCACAATAGTAATATAGGGGGAAAACTGCTTATCTTTTTGATGAACTTCAGCTTTTTTAGATGATTTTCTGGCAACAATATGGGCTGGATTGCTTGGCAGTAGGTACACCACCATGTTTTCTGCTGGTAGTCCTTGGGTATTTAACACCATTATATTTTGCGAAGCCGCTATCGCAGCACTGGTACTAAATATTAAACTGGTTAAAGTCAGCACGATTACGCGCGTTGAGGTAATGATCATTGATACTCCTAAATGACGTTTGCCTGATCATACAATAAAGCACCGAAACAAGTTTACCATGAAGGTATCCAAGCGGTTGTTATTCATCGGTATCTAATCATGCTGTTATAAAAATAAACGTTGTTAAGCGAACGGATTAAATTAAATGCGGTTAACTTAAATCAGTCATTAATTCAGCCTAACAACTTATTAACAGACCTGCTACCTTAGTACTTTATTTCAAGCTAATCAAAAAAATATCAATAATCCTCTATGATAAGGTAAGACAGACTAAACTAAATTTTATATTGACTTAAAATTACCCCTAAACCTTTAGAAGATTTATTCAAATCTTGAGCTAATATACCAGCTTGCTTGGAAGTACTACGAATAGTATCCGATTGCTGACGAATTTGATTAAGTTGCATGGCAATATCACCGGCAGACACACTCTGTTGTTCTGCCGAAGCAGCTATTTGGCTACTCATATCAAACACCGCATTAATAGAATCAGCCATATGAGTAATATCATCACCGACAGCTTTAATACTCGCACTACCTTGATCGGCTTCTGTCACAATAACAGTAGTAATAGTGGTGAGCTTTTTGGAACCTTGTTGTAAACCTTCAATCATTTTTTGAATTTCTACGGTTGCTTTTTGTGTCCGCCCAGCAAGAGTACGTACTTCATCCGCCACGACCGCAAAACCACGACCTTGCTCCCCAGCACGAGCAGCTTCAATAGCAGCATTTAATGCTAATAAATTTGTTTGCTCAGAAATACTATCAATGGTGGTAACGGCATCATTAATTTGGGTAGCATCGCGGGAGAGTTGCTCTACAGATGAAAATGCTTCAGCTATACGTTCAGATAAATAACTAATACGTTTAACCGCATCATTAATCTTACTTTGGCTTTCACCTATGTGTGTAGCATTTTGCTTAGTATTTAATGAGGCATCACTTGCATGATGTGACACATCGGCAATGGCCGTCGTCATTTGATCCATGGCGTGAGCCACTGAATCTAAGAAATGGTGTTGTTGGTCAATTAGTTCGTCATTGGTACTGGCTTGATGATTAAACTCGTTAGCGGCAACAGCCAAGGTTTCAGCATTACTGCGGATAGCACCAACCATTTCACTCATGTTATCTGCGCTGCGATCAATTTCATTAGCAATTAAACTGAAATCATCAGAACCAAAAAAGTTTAACCTAACGGTTAAGTCACCATCAGCTAAACGTTTAATTGCTTGGTAAATATCCCATAAGCCTCCCCCTAATGAGGTGGAAATCCAATAGCTCAGTTGAAATAACGGCAATAAACCAACCAAAGCCAAAATCAACATTAAATTCGTTTGGCTTAGCGGCTCTTGTTCCCATTGCTGAACATTTTGACTTTTAGTTAAATACTTATCGCCAACGCTTGCAGACGTCGTTACCACATCACCACTTCTAACCGTGTTATCACGACTCGTTAACTGCAATTGGTTATCTTGTGCAAATTGTTTAAGGGCATCATTATGTAAATCTTGGTTATTGGCAACCGAGGCGAAACTGTCAACACTTGCTTGAGCACGTTGTAACGATGTTTGCTCAATTAATTCTTGAGTTTGTTGGTAATTCAATAATGCAATAACACTGGTGATCAATGCAACAAGTGAACACACCACCCAAAATTTTCCATTGAGGCTTAATTTAATCAAAATAGCATCAATTTTTCTAAACTGGATTTGCTTCATATAAGCTTCCTAAGGCAACTTGCCATTATCTCAAAAGTGACAACAAAACGACATAAACGGACAGCACCCGCACAAACGTCAATCAATATTATAGAAGATCCAGGTTATTCAGATTCATTTGCCATCTTATAGCCGTATTTTTTAAAATGTTAACCTTGAGGCAATAACAATGCCTAAGTACGAATATACTTAGGCATTAGGCTTAATAATTATCGACTTAAATGAGTAAGACTTAAGTGTTACAGCTCACGTAAATGGCTAAACGGATAAATATTTATTGAGCGGTAAATCGCGATATCTTGCACCGGTCGCTGCAAAAATTGCATTCGTTAAACTTGGCGCAACAGGTGGCACACCGGGTTCACCGACACCCGCTGGTTTTGCGGTAGACTCGATAACATACGTTTCAATATCTGGACTTTGTGGCATACGTAATAACGGATAATCATGAAAGTTTGATTGTTCAACCTTACCCTCTTTAAAGCTAATTTCGCCCATCATAGCGAGGCTTAAACCAAAAATAATCGCGCCCTCTAATTGAGATTTAACCCGATCAGGATTAATCACAGTACCAGCGTCCATCACTGCTATTGATTTAATCACCTTAAGCTGCTTATCGACAACTTCAACCAAGGTAGCAACAGCAACATAACTCACAAAGCTGCGATGAATAGCCATACCCCAGCCTTGGTTTTTAGCCGCTTTAGGCGCATTAGCTAACGCAGTTTCAAGTGTATCTAATACCTTAAGGTATCGACCCACATCCACGGGATGATCCCCTGACGCCTCACCATAGTTACCGTATTTAAAAGCTTGGTTTTCAAATGTTTCTATCCGTGGTTTACCCAAAAGATCACGCCACATTTGTATACAAGGCTTATTACCTTTAACGGCTAACTCATCAACAAAACTTCCCATACCAAAAGCGTGTTGAATGTTACACACAGAGCGCATCCAACCGATACGGGTATGTGCCTCCGCCTTTACCGCTTCCAACTGAACATGTCCCAGCGCTAATGGTACATCACTAAAACCTAAATCTAACTCACCAGCCGACGGATATTCTACGCCCTCAGCAAATGTTGAACTAATAGATGGAAAACCAGTCCGCGCTAACAATGCGATTGGCATATTGTTGTTATCAAGTTTTGCCTGATACATTTGCGCACTAATCGCATGGTAATAGCTATTTTGAATTTCATCTTCGCGGCTCCAACACACCTTAATAGGCTTGTTTAACTTTTGCGATAAAATAGCTGCTTCTACGCTAAAATCAGGTTTGGATTTACGTCCAAAACCGCCGCCCAATAAGGTCACATTAACCGTAACCTGCTCTTCTTTAAGCCCTAATGCTCCAGCTACATTCTGTTGAGTACTTTGCGGCGTTTGGCTCGATGCCCATAATTCGCAGCCATCGGCCGTCACATTTGCAGTTGCAACGGGTGGCTCCATCATGGCGTGGGTTAAGTAAGGGACTGTGTACACTGCATTAACGGTTTGCTCTGCAGGCCACTCAGTGATCGAATCACCGAGTTTGCGTATTACTTTCCCAGGCTGGTTAACTCGCTCAACCAAGCCTTGTAAATATAATTCTGAATCATGACCATCATTAATCGACTTAGACCAGGTAATCGTTAATGCTTTGCGCGCTTCAATCGCACTCCAACTGTTGGTAGCGATTACAGCTACGCCGCCCAAAGGTTGAAACAACGGTGCACCTTGTGGTGCTGGCAAGGTAATGATATCAACCACGCCGGCAATACTGCGGGCTTTGGTGTCATCAACACTTACCACATCACTGCCTAATACTGGTGGGCGAGTAATACTAGCGTACAACATGCCATCTAGCTTAATGTCATATCCATATATCGCTTTACCCGTTAGCATCGCATCCATATCGACAATAGTGTGTGACTTGCCAATATGAGTAAAATCACTAGCATTTTTTAACACCACTGAGTCTAATTCTGGCATTGGCAATGTCGACGCTACCAGTGCTAAATCGCCATAAGCAAGGCTTCTGTTACTGCCTTTGTGATGCACTTTATGAGCTTTGGCATATACCTCCGCAGCAGGCACTTTCCATTGTTGTGCCGCCGCTTGTTCTAACATAGTACGAGCGGTGGCACCCATTTGACGCATGCGATGGTAATGCTTACGGATACTGCGGCTACCATCAGTATTTTGGCTGCCATAACGTTTATCTGCTAGGCCTTGCACCACCACAACCTTATCCCAATCAGCTTCTAATTCATCAGCTAAAATTTGCGGGATACCGGTTCGAATACCTTGACCCATTTCAGAGCGATGACAGGTTAAATAGACTTTGTTGTCTTCACCAATAGCAACAAATAGATTCATTAAAGCTTGTTTGTCTTGTGCCAGCGCCATTGGGCTCCATGCTAAACTGGATGTGCCGAGGGCCAATCCGCCGCCAACAGCGCCAAATAGTTTAAGTACATGACGGCGACTGATATTTTCAACTGCAGTAAATGTAGTCATGGTTATGCCTCCGAAGCCGATTTTATCGCCGCTTTAATACGTGGGTAAGTACCACAGCGGCAAATATTGCCCGACATTGCATCGTCAATTTGTGCCTCAGAAGGTTTAGCTGTGGTTTTTAATAATGCAGCCGCAGACATCAATTGCCCCGCCTGACAATAACCGCATTGAGGCACATTGTGTTCCAGCCAAGCTTGCTTTAACTGTTCGGTCTCAAGGCCTTCAATGGTGGTAACTTGCTTGCCTTGCACTTGCTTTAAGCTGGTTAAACAACCGCGCATCGGACTGCCATCAACATGAATCGTACACGCGCCACATAAACCTGCACCACATCCAAATTTAGTGCCCGTTAAACCAAGTATGTCACGCAAAGCCCATAGCACAGGCATATTAGGATCGGCATCAAGGGTAAAATCCTTACCATTGACCATTAATTTTTGTGTTGAGGTTGTCATAATCATTCCTTAATTGGGCCGAAACTTAACTCACTTGATCTAACCAACGCGTTAAATCAGCTGGGGTATCAATATCAAATTGGGCTTGTTCCATAGTCAATATGTTCAAACTGTTATTTTTTTCATGGTGTTTTAATATACTTTTAGCGCCTTTATCACCTTCAATAGACATTAACGCGGCAAAATCCTCTGCTAAAAATATAGCGGGTACACCAACATTTTCCCGATAAAAAGCACAACTACTTAGACCATTTTGGTAATAAGCATCAACAAGCCGAGTATAATCTTGAGCGGTTATCGCCACTTGGTCGGCCAACACCAGCAATAAAGCCTCTGCATGATGATCAATAGCATATTGAGCAGCCTGTTTAACAGAGCTGGATAATCCTTGTTGCCAATCATGATTGATAATTCGATGTGATGTCGAAGTTATTGCCATAATCTCGTCATTAAGGTGTGCACCCAACACCACCGCAGGTGTTTGAATACCTGCAGCGGTTGTCACTTGATTTAGGGTTGTAATGCTATGGGCCAGCAAGCTTTGATCGCCCTGCACTTTGGCCGTTATTTTACTGCCATTAAATCGGCTGCTAGCCCCCGCAGCTAAAATCACGGTAACGATATTAGGCTTCATTATGCCCATCATTACAGCATCACACTATCAAGACTAGTGAGCTGACTGCCATATAGCACCCCGTGACACTGAGATAAAACACTTAATGCTATTGAACCAGGAAGCTCACCGCCTAATGCAAGCCCTGCAGGAGCGGAGAAATAACCACTAAAATCATCCAAACTAAGATCAGCCATTGCTAATACTTTATCGCGGCGGTGCACTGGCCCAAGTAACGAGATATAGGCTAAAGGTTGTGTCTGCAATACTTTAAGGGTCTTGGCATCAATTTGCAGATTGTGACTCATCAAAAAAGCAGCATCTAAATCACTGAGTAAGTGATTAGTTACATTGGCAGTCGGTTGTTTGATAATTTGGCAACCCGGAAAATCATAGCTACGCGCATAAGCGGTGCGCTCGTCAAACACCGAGACTTTCCAGCCCATGGTTTGCGCCATTAGTGCGACAGGTTGCGCGTCTAAACCACCACCGAAAATACCAATATGCACCGGAGGACGCAAAGGGATCTGCAGTAAGGTTTTACCCTGCTCTGTCACTTTAATGGTTTTAGTATTGAGGGTTATTGGTGTGGCCGAATCATTTGGATGCTCAATAAATAAGCCCGATATCTTATTGCTCGATACACCGTCATCGACAATATCCAACTGATAAATTCCGCTGTCTCCCCGCATTAATGCATCGTGTACGTGCAGTAAGCTTAAGTAATTATTAGCTTTATTTACCGACACCATCATAATATTGACAATACCACCACAACCAAGTTGATAACTGGTATCAGACTCGTCGGTCGCATCGTAGGTTAATTGAATAACTTCTTGGGTTTGAATCGCTCGTTGGGCATGACGACGGAGATCTGCTTCAAGGCAACCTCCACTTAGCATGCCTAAACTTTTCCCCATAGGATGAAATAACATGATAGCGCCAGGCTTGCGATAAGAAGAGCCTTGCACTTGAGTTAACACTGCTACAACCCAGTCTTCTTGATAAGTAGGTAACCAGGCATCGAGTAAATCAACAAGGTGTTGAACCATGAGAACTGTCCATCATAATAAACGCAGACTATTAAGCTAACAGACTGGCTTTACAATGCAAATAATCAATCATTCATGGGATTAAAAATAACCTCAATGATCTGATTTTATAACAAAATATTAATCAAATAACTGATCAGCAACAAAGGGATTGTTTTGGCGTTCATCGGCAAACGTCGACATAGGTCCATGACCGGGAATAAAATTGATATTTTGTCCTAATGGCCACAATTTAGTGGTAATTGAGTGAAGTAAATCTTGATGATTAGATTCAGGGAAATCGGTGCGACCAATTGAGCCCCTAAAAAGCACATCACCCACCCAAGCTAAACTATCCTTTTTATCATAAAAAACGATGTGACCTGGGGTATGTCCGGGGCAATGAAGCACCTGCAAATGTTGCTCACCTACATTCACTTCGTCACCATCATTCAGGTATTGGCTTGGTTCAAAGGCTTCTACACGCGGAAAACCGAAGTTTTGACTTTGTTTGACTAAATTATCTAACCAAAATTTATCAGCAATGTGCGGACCAATAATCGGGACAGCTAATTGTTTCGATAACGCTGCAGCGGCACCGACATGATCAATATGACCATGGGTTAATAGTATTTTTTCAACATGTAAGCCTAGCTTAGTCACCTCAGCTAAAATCCGATCAATGTTACCACCGGGATCAACAACCGCAGCCTTTAAGGTCTTCTCACACCAAATGACACTACAATTTTGCTGAAAAGGCGTTACGGGGATGATTTGATACTTCATCGACAACCTCGTTCTTTAAAAAACACTTGCTGATTATCCGTTAATTCTACTTAGGCAGATGTGATCTAGATAGCTCTTTAAAGTGATTTACGTCTAGTGACTGATTGTTAATCATTAACGGGCTAATTAAATAACCTTGTTCGCGCTCGTACATGCGTTCATATATCATATCCACAAGATAAATTTAGTAACATCATTAATAACGACGGAATAGCCATTATATGCACATTGATCTCACCTTAGCAGACATCGTTGCCCGTAAACATTTTTTCTCTGTGCCGCTTGATTACCAACAAAACCTAAGTCAACAAATTACCGTTTTCGCCCGTGAAATATCCAGCATAGAAAACCAACATAAAAAGCTACCATACTTAGTGTTTTTTCAAGGCGGACCAGGCTTTGGAGCCGTAAGGCCGATTAGCAATAGCGGTTGGATAAAAAGAGCACTAAAAGAATATCGGGTATTACTGCTTGATCAACGCGGCACTGGATTATCAAGCCCAGTCAATGCCACCAGCTTAAGCGACATGAGCTCCACTGATCAAGCTGACTATCTAAGCTTTTTTCGTGCCGATAATATTATTCGCGATGCTGAGTATATTCGCGCAAAATTGTCACCAGACGAACCCTGGACCATTTTAGGCCAAAGCTTTGGTGGATTTTGTGTATTGCATTATTTATCTGCCGCGCCAGAAGGTTTGAAAGAAGCCTATATTACTGGTGGCATTCCTTCGCTGACCCGTACTGCAGATGAAGTTTACCAAGCGACATATCAACGCGTTATCGCTAAAAACAAAGACTTTTTTAATCGTTTTAGTGACGCGAGATTACTGGTTGATAACTTAGCCAAGTACCTTTATGGAAACAAAGTTTACTTAGCAACAGGTGAACAACTGACAGTAGAAATGCTGCAGTTATTAGGCGTTAATATCGGCATGGAACAAGGACCTGAAGCGGTTTATTACTTGCTTGAACAAGCGTTAATAGAAACGGCTCACGGTGAAGATTTAAACCCGTTATTTGCACATCAATTCAGTCAATTACTTAGTTACAATACCAATCCAATTTTTGCCTTAATGCATGAGTCGATTTACTGTCAACATAATGCGTCATCGTGGGCTGCTCATCGAGTACGATCGCAGTTTGACCAATTTAATTACCATCCAGATAAACCTTTGTTGTTTACTGGTGAAATGGTTTATCCATGGATGTTTGCCCAGTTTGAAGCATTAACTCCCTTGCAGCCTGCTGCAGAGTTAATCGCCGCTAAGAAAGACTGGCCAGCTTTATATGACCTTGAAAAATTGGCTAATAATAAAGTCCCTGTGGCAGCAGCCATTTATAGCAACGACATGTTTGTGGAAATGCAATACAGCTTAGAAACTACCCAACAAGTCGGACAACTACAATATTGGCTCACCTCAGAATATGAACATAATGGTATCCGTATGGATGGCGAGCGCATTTTAGATAAACTGATAAGCCTTAACCGAGGTCATTGTTTACGTTAGAAGAATTTACGCTAAAAGTATTGATGATAAAAATAGTTAAGTTAAAAGAATAAGATAAAAAACGGCTTAAACGTTAAACGTTTAAGCCGTTTTTTATAGCCTGTAAATAATTTTATATTGCTGCGAGCCAAGATCAATTCATTACAATATTTGAATAACTTGTTCTTTCGCTAAACGAGACTTAGGTAACCCAGCGTTATAATCTTCTTCCGAGCTGTGATAACCCAACGCGAGTGCCACGTCACAAATATAGCCGCCCAATTCTGTTTCAAAAACTTGACCTATCAATTCGCTATCAACCCCTTCCATCGGTGTTGAATCGATACCTAAACGTGCAACAGCATGCATAGTGTTACCCAAGGCTAAATAGGTTTGTGATTTTGTCCAAGCACCATTGTTGCCAGCTTCGTCGGTATTTAAATCTACAAATACATATCCACCAAACGCAGCTTCACGATCAGCAGGTTTAGTGCGACCGTCTGCAATGCCTTTATCAACAACCTTGGCATAATCTTCACGGGTATACTTAGGATTATAAGCAAACAATATGATATGAGATGCCGCTTTAATATGCGGTTGGTTAAACTGAAACTTATTGGCAAACGTGTCAGACATACGTTGCTTAGCCTCATCACTTTCAATCACGATAAATTTCCATGGTTGAGAGTTAATCGATGAAGGTGACAGTCTCATTGCTTCATAAATCACGGCTAAATCTTGTTTTGGAATACGCTTGGTCGGATCATAGCGTTTGGTTGTGTAACGTTTTTCTAAATCAGCAATAATGGCATTAGTCATGTGGAGCTCCATCTTTTTTAACAATCATTAAAAGGATTGGCAGTTAACGATATCAAATAATAATATTATCGATTAGCTTGCCCTGTTAATCACGACAAAGAGTCGTGAACAACAAACGAGGAAAAGCATAAAACTAAAAAAAATTAACAATAAATACAATTGTTTAACAAGATAACTAAATCAATACATCGTCACCCTGTTATTGTGCTTAAAAAGGTTTTTTCAAGGTTTGCATTCAATTAAAAGCTATTTAGCGCCATTTAATTGAGCACCCCATACTGGCTGTTTGTTGCTTAGGGCCTTTACCAATCCCAGCGATCATTTGCATGGCATTCAAAAGCTCAGGTTCTCGATTTGGATCATCGTGCAAACGTGCATCATCTAAACGGCCACGATATTGCAATTCACCAAGGTGATTAAACCCAAAAAAGTCAGGGGTACATACAGCACCATACTGTTTACCGACTTGTTGGTCTTCATCAACTAAATACGGAAACTCAAACCCATGCAACTCAGCAAAGCGCAACATGTTCTGCGGCGAATCCGCTTCAACATTTTCATAGTCGTTAGACATTATTGCCAATACATTAATGCCTTCGGCCATTAATTGTTTTGTATCCTCGGCTAAGCGAGTCGCAATGGCTTTAACATAGGGACAATGATTACAAATGAACATAATTAACAAGCCCTTTTTACCCAAATTTTCACTCATGGTAAAAGCGTCACCATTAGGCGTGTTAAGTGTGAAATCAGGTGCTTTCCAGCCAAAATCACAAATAGGCGTATCGAGTAACATAGGTCATATCCTTTACAGTTAGCATGAGTAACTTGGTAAGTCTGTCACTACATTAATTTGGTTATCATATCCGATAATTTAATTGCCATATACGGCGTAATAATTGAAACATTATCAATTATCATTGGAAAATCATCTGAAATAAAAACAGCCGACTAATGTCAGCTGTTTAAAGAGTTTTGCCAGTTAAGTATTTAGGCATTTGTGACCACAGCACGATAACCGCCTTGATGTTCATCGGCGACAAACTCAATAAAGTGTTGAATACTATCAAGGCTATCTTCTTGATAATGTGACACATATAGCAATTGAGTTAAGTGTTCTTTTGCAATAAGTTCAAGGGCATTCTTGATCAATCTACGCCCTAGATAATCTAAACCTTGATAAGGTTCATCGAGGATAAGTAAGGTTGGCTGTTTAACAATGGCTCTGGCGATTAATAATAATCGCTGTTGACCGTATTCTAGTTGTCGAAATGACAATTTACTCAAATGACTCATGTGTAAAATCGCTAGCCACTCCGTTGCGATAGCGACTTGTTGTTTCGACGGTTGCTGATACAAGCCAATAGAGTCATAAAAGCCCGATACAATCACATCAAGCGCACTACAATTAACCCTATACTGTAAATGCAACGCAGATGACACCATGCCGATGTGCTTTTTTATCTCCCAAATACTCTCACCAGAGCCTCTTTTTTTACCAAAAATATCAATATCGTTACTGTAGCATTGTGGATGATCGCCAAAAATAAGCCCAAGCAAAGTACTTTTACCGCAGCCATTAGGGCCTTTAACTTGCCAATGAACACCATTATTGATGCGCCAATTCACCCCAGAGAAAATGACTTTGTCACCGTAAGCGACTCGGCCATTGTTCAATTGAAAAACCGGATTTGTAAATGTTGGGGTGTGACGGTGACGACGAATAAGCGCCAGCATATCTTCACTTTGTTGGCCAGATTGCGCGGTTAATTGAGTGATAAGCGGATGGTTATCCCACTCAGACTTAGCCATCACACTGTCTAATTTACCATGGTTAAACAGGGCAACATGCTCTATCCAATCTGGCATATCTTGCTCACGAGAGACCACCACCAACATTTGCACAGTTTGCGATAACAGCTGTAAATATTGGCTTAACGCTTGCCTATGAGCCACATCTAGCCCGGCATAGGGTTCGTCGAGCACTAAAAATGGCACCTTTGTCGCCAGCGCACGGGCAAGCATCACGCGACGGCTTTCTCCGGTAGAAAGCTGAGTAAACTGGCTATCACTTAACCGAGTAAGATCCAATTGCGCCAATAATCGATGAGTCAGTGCGTCATCATTACATTGGGCAAATATTACGCCATAAACAGTGGTTTTAGGATCGATATAACCTAAAGACTCGCTGTCATCTTGTTCAAGAATATCTTCAAGTAATTGTTGCTGTTCATGCAGCGACACCAAGGCGACTTGCGAATGCTCAAGACCCGATAGTTGGCCGGAATATCCCCAGGTTTTATCTGGCGGTTGCTGAGTTAACAATTTACCCAGTAAGGCGCCTAAGTCACCTTCGGTACTAAACACTCCCCAAGATTGATGCGATTTAATTAGCCAATCTTCAATGTCCATCATGACACTAGACGAACGACATTGCAGTTGTGTAAACCGGATTTCCATTTTGGCGCTTACCCTTGTCGATTTGTACTCATTTATCACCAGAGTGTCTCATAAGTAGGTTTATTAAATCGACAAAAAAGCAGACCATTTTTATGGTCTGCTTTTCAGTTAATCTTGTAAAACTCAGTTATCGCAAGCCTTAATCGATTATCGTCATTTCATTCAAGGTAAATTCAACGACAGCACCTTCTGTCGCGGCCACATAATCAGCTAAATGTTGGTTATTCATATGAATCTGCCACAATTCACGACTCTGCCAGTTTTCATAAAACATAAAATGTGCGGGATTGGCATTATCTTGGTGTAAATCATAGCTAATACAACCCGTTTCGGCTCGAGTCACTTCAATTAACTTTAGTAATTCAGCTTTAACTAAATCGACTTTGTCAGCTTTGGCTTTAATGTTGGCTACGATAGTTAACTTTGACATGTTATGTTCCTTTTAATCATACAATCAATAAAATAAACTGTTTATAAATATGGGATTAGAACAGACTTTATAAAAGACTAAAAGCCTTCTAGTACAATCTTACCAATAGAACGACCTGTTTCTAATGCTTTGTGAGCTGCACGCAAGTTAGCTGCGTTAATTGTGCCCATGTGCTGACCTAACGTTGTTTGAATGTAACCTTGGTCTACAAGATCTGCCACACGATTTAATAAACGACTTTGTTCATCTATATCTGCAGCATTAAACATTGAACGAGCAAACATAAACTCCCAATGTAATGACAAACTCTTTGGCTTCAATTTTGTGATATCAAGAGCTTCCGGATCGTCGATCATAGCAATTTTACCAAATGGTGCTAACAATTGAGTGTAACTTTCAAAATAACTATCGGTGCTGTTTAAGCTTGCCACGTGAGTAACTGGGCTAATGTTCAACGCTTCAATTTGCGCAGCAAGCGGTTTGGTGTGATCAACTACATAATCGGCACCCAACTTTTTAACCCATGCACTTGAACTTTCACGTGACGCTGTGGCAATGATAGTTGCACCTGTAATAGCTTTAGCTAACTGAACAAAAATAGAGCCTACACCACCAGCAGCGCCAACAACTAAAATGACTTCATCTGATTTGTCAGTCGATGCAGGGTTTTGCTGTTTAATAGCTAAATGCTCAAACAACAGTTCCCATGCGGTAATGGCTGTTAAAGGCAGTGCCGCAGCTTCTGCATTTGGTAAGCTTTTTGGCTTAAAGCCAACTAAACGTTCATCAACTAATTGGTATTCTGCATTGCAACCTTGACGAGTAATATCACCCGCATAGTAAACCACATCACCCGGCTTAAATTGGCTGGCTTTATCGCCAGTAGCAATCACTTCACCAACAGCATCCCAACCAATCACTTTTACAGCACCGTCTGTTGGCGGCATATATAAACGTACTTTGTAATCTGCAGGGTTAACCGAAATAGCATTCACCTTGATTAATAAGTCACGGCCTGTCGCAATAGGTTGTGGTAACTCAACATCAATTAACGATTCTGGGTGAGTAACGGGTAATGATTGTGTGTATCCGATGGCTTTCATAATGTGATTCCTATTAGTAAACGATTTAAATGGGATTAATTTTCAATGAAGCTATATTAGCCCTTGTTTTACTCCGCATAAACAGCATAATAATTGAAACATTATCAAATATAATTAGACAATATGTTATTAGAGGACCTACAGGTTATTTTGAAAGTGGCTGAGTTTCGAAGCATTACTGCCGCAGCGACCAATCTTGATATGCGCACAGCAACCGCCAGCGCCGCTGTTAAACGTGTCGAAAGTTCGCTAGGTGTAGAGTTATTTATCCGCACTACCAGACAATTACGTTTATCGAGCGCTGGCGAAAAGTACATCCCACAGTGCGAACAAGCTATGTTGATGCTGGAGCAAGCAAAGCAGAACATGAAAGGTGAACTGGACATTATTGACGGCGACTTACGCTTAGCCATATCATCGGATCTCGGTCGTAATATTGTTATCCCTTGGCTTGATGAATTTATGGCGACTCACCCAAAAATCAGCCTACATGCCAATATTAATGACAGTAATTTAGATTTTTATCGTGATTCAGTCGATTTAGCCCTGCGATATGGTTCACCAAACGACGCTAATTTATATGGCTTTAAAATCTGTAATATTCCTAGATTGTTATGTGCTTCCAAAGCCTACCTTGAAGCGAATGGCACCCCTACACACCCACAAGACCTAGCCTCCCATAACGGATTGTTATATCAACTCAATAATATTACTTATGATGTGTGGGATTTTTATCGCAATGATGAACAGTACAAAATCAAAATGAAAGGTAATCGAGTCTCTAACGACGGTGAACTGGTTCATCGTTGGTGTCTTTCAGGTAAAGGCATTGGGCTTAAATCTTGTCTTGATATGTCGAGCGACTTACTTGCCGAAAATGTGGTACACATTTTACCCGAATACCAAGTAAAACCGACCGAACTTTGGCTGATATTCCCAAGTAGGCAATCAATAACGCCTGCAGCGCGGTTACTACGTGACACCTTAAAGCAAAAGACCCACAGTATTTTGCAGCAACTGATTGAGAAAGGCATATTGGATAAAAGCGTGTTGGATTGATAAGCCACTGCTATGAAACTTCTTATTGACGCTCATCAATGAATACAATCAATAAAGTTGTTTATGGCTTCAATGAGCCTCTATATGTGTTTGCATGCTGTTATTTCTAAAGGCGCGATGATTTAACAGGCGAAGTCGAAGAATTTGTTAATTGATCTAAATTTGACTGTAAAAACAGTCAAATACTTTCGGTTAGACAAATGGCTCGCCTATTGACTGGCAGAAGGCTCATATGTGTTATGTGCAATTATCTTCGTAAGTACATAGACCTATAATCGCTTCAGCTACAAAAATAGCACTGTATTGTGATATGGCAATATGTGAAACAACAATGCCAGATTGAGCATCAGATTTAATACCAAATAATAGGCCTATTGCTAGTACTGAGACCAAGAGACCAGCGAAAGTTCGTAAAATAGTTCTGAGTTTAGTTCTGTACGCTAATTTGTTAGCCAACAAAAATACCAGTATATATGGAAACAATAATACAGCTAGACCTATGAAGCTATTGCCCCAATATTCAAATGCGATTGCCACAAAAAATATGGCAGCTAATAGCCTGATTAAATTATAATATTTCAGATTAGTCATCAGTACTTCCTTACACATAACGAGACTGTAGAATTTCGATTTCGAAAAAAACAGCAGTAAAATTGTTATAAATAAGACTCAAAATCACATGTCGATGTGAATTCTGACCCAATATAGCGATAAAAACTACAATTAATAAAAACTCAGCGCTTAAGATTTTTGTGTAAATTTCATTTTTGAATAATTCTACAATCTCAACGCCCATTTAAGCGGACAGAAATAGTTGGGTAAAATAGTGTAGCGAAGCGAAACAAAGCCAACTGTTGACGCCATAGTCTCTTGTTAGAGGGATTTTCGCGCCTCAACGATTTCATTAAGGCTTAATGGTTTTTCCCGTGTATGTGAAATTCGATGACAAGTCGGACATAAACTTATTAAATCTTCAAGTGAGGTCTCTCTGACTCCTTCAGTGCCTATTGGATCTTTATGATGACACTCGATAACAAACCGACCATTAAGCTTTAGTTTAAAGCCACAAGCGATACACTTATAACTATCCATCTGTTTTCGTTGCCTAGCAAGAGAAGAGTTACGAGCGCCAGATAGTATCTTACGATCAATTTCATACCCTTCAATTGCTCGGGGATCATCAAGAGAGAAAGTATCTTCTTTTATTTTTTTACCTTCACTATACGGACATGAATAGTTTCGCTCATGATGTTCAAAATGAGCCAAGCTATTTGCTCCAGCCTTATGAACTCGGACAGGTTCTCCACAGCTAACACAAGTAAAGTAAGAATTTTCTTTACTACCATCCCTGAGTTCTAGTGCCTCTGCGACTTCAATTTCTTTACCGTTGCAAATACAATTAACAGCTGCTTTCATGCATCTCCCTCTAACGAGCCTGGAGAGTTACTCGTTTTAAATTTGTGTTGATTAATGAATAAACAATATCAGATTTCCTATTTTTGATTCAATTACTTAGTCTGTAATCGACTAAGCTTAGCAGACTAAATTTAGCCACCCAATTTTATGATGAATTAAGACTAAACTTAGCCTGACGCCTGATAGACAGGATGTCTGAATGCCTTAAAGCACATGGATGTGCGAGAAAGGCCTGTCAGGCTCACGCTATTTTCTTCAACAGCCTCAAGTTCAGAGTTGAATTTATCCATTTTTAAGCAAGACTAACTCGTTGTTGGACAAAAGTGATTTAGAGAACAGTGGTATTGAAACGAACTCTATTTTGCGGGTACACCTCTGCTTTTAGCTAGTCTTAAAATCGAATTGATAATTTTTTCACTACTATTTTCGACAATCTCTACGGTCACAATATCTTGCTGTGTGCTGCTCAAAAATTCAGTATGGCTATGTTCAATTCCAAAACACAGTAACAATCGTTCTAATTCAGGTGTTGCTGTTACATACCATGGCCAAGGGAACTCATCAGCTTTCTTCGGCAAAATAACTAAACAATCTGATACCGTGAGCGGCACAACAATAAACGTCTCACCATTTACGTCAGTGAAGATATTGCACGTATCAGGTAAGACGATAGATTTTTGTGGTGAGCGAACAAGTACCCATTGGTTATGAAAAAGAGGTTTAGATAGGTTCCGATACACTTCATGGTTTTTAAAAATACTTTCATAAATAAATTGAACGTACTCAGGATTATTAGCTTTTTCTACTCCACAATGCTGTTCAATGACTGGTTTCAACTTTGCGTTGTGTGAGTCGATAAACGCTGGATTTCTAATGCGTTGGATAACTATAAAACCAACCAGCGCCTGTTTCTGTGGGGTATTGAGAGGCTCAACTTTTAAGACCTTTTGTATAGGGACTGAAGCATCACCTTCAATTAATCCGAAATATGCCTCTAGCTGATCTGAATACAGATTTCGAACAAATCCCCACTTACCAAATGAAGTATCAATATAGTTGACAACCCCTTTTGATATCGAGTTCTTTCTGATCACCCCTTTTTCTGACCAATACCTCTTAATAAATGATTTGGGAATGAAATGATTGTCTGTTACCTCATTAATTTTTAACTCCTTTGCTACAGGAGGAGCTTTCTCTTTCTCAAGGGCAGATCTTGTTTTTAGTTTCCAACGGTTATGATATTTTTCCAGCCATACATTTTCCGCTATAATTTTTCCTGTATTCAGTATCTTTTGTTGTCCGATGTCACCTAGACAAAGCTCTCTCTCGGCGGCTAAGTCAATTTCATTTGGCAGCTGTTCTAATGTTTGTGCTTCAATGACCTTAGACTCAATGTGATGCCTCAACTTAGCAAATTCGAGGATAATTTCTTCTCGTAAGTTAATGTGAAGTTCTGTCATTTGCGGTTGGGAAATCCTATCCATCTCATGAAATATCAGATCGACAACCTCTTCCCATATCTCCACCAATGCTTGGGCTTGTTTATCCTCAATGTCGGGAAACAATTTGCGTAAGCCTTTTATCATTAAATCTCCAACAAATAACATTAAACTCACTTACGAACATTATATGAAAATGATTGAGTAAATGGGAATATTTACCCGATTAGACTGAGAACCTTACAACTCATTTTGGGGCATAAATGAGTCAGCCGGCTATAATTTAAAATGGACAGGTTTAACTCTGACCTTGAGGCCGTTGAAGACTCTTTATACAAGAGTGCGTGAAGCTCACATCCATGTGAGCTTAGCTTTCACGCTACAGGATGTAACATCGGATAGTATGGGGGAAGCGCTACAACATTAATGCCCGAATGCCATAAATAAAAAAGCTTAATGAGTCGCTTTATCACCCCAAATTTCTTTTAATCTTTTGTCCCTACCACAACTCCAGCGGTAAGCATTGTATCTAATAGGGTTGTTCTTATAGTAATCCTGATGGTAACTTTCATCGCCTTTTATAGGATAAAAAATTGAAGCATTTAAAATAGGCGTAATAACTTTGCTATCAGGAAATTGCTTTTCGATGTCCTTTTTAGACTGTTGTGCAATGTCTCTTTCTGTTGCGTTTGCCACGAAAATCGCGCTTAAATAGCTGGTACCTTTATCACAAAACTGTCCTTTTGCATCAAAGGGATCAATGTTAACCCAGTAATAATCTAACAGCTCTTTGTAACTCACCTTGTTAGGATCATAGGTTATTTGAACCGCTTCAAAATGACCGCTATGATTACCATTATATATGGGGTCTTTTATGTTTCCGCCTGTGAATCCGGAGATCACATCGGTTACTCCATCAAGTTTTTCAAAATCAGACTCCATGCACCAAAAGCATCCACCAGCCAAAATGGTTTTATCTGCATTGGCATTAGAAGCATAAGACAATAAACTTGCTGCTAATATTATTAACCCTAGTGTAATTTTCATAATATTTCCTTTATTTTCAAGGTTGTTGGCATGTTTATCTCTAACATAGCTACAATATGATCTTAATAATTTAAACGCTTACAACATAATCAAACCACCCAATTTTATGACAATTAACATAACGGCTTTACGCTTTAATTACGACCGCATTTTCCATCTTTCAAATATATAAATTGACGGAAATTATCAAAAATTTGAGTTCAATATCAACAAGAGTAAGCATCGCTGTAGATATCACGCAGCACTCGCGATTTGATATCAATATAGCTGGGAAAAGCTAGGGTGAAAGCACGACTGTAACCATTAATATAAGCAATACTGTCATTAAGCTTAAACGAATGTGCTGGCAACATGTCACCGAAGAACTTATAAATAACCCGACTAAAAGCAATTGATTACATTAAAAGACCAACTAAACAGAATAAAACTTTCAAATAACCTTAGGGCCTGTTGATCTTTCAAGGTCATGTTTGCAGCGAATTGTTGGCCATTTGTACAAAGCAAAGACTTTGATGTGTAGTTATTCTACATAAAAAGTTGATAACGCAGTAAAAATCACCAACAAACACTGCTCGAAGGGTTCGGCACAAAACCCAAAATATAAACATAAACTACAGAATGGTAATACCGAGTTTATTGCTCTATAAAAAACGGCGCAAAATGCGCCGTTTGTTCAATGCTATCTATTCTTCCGTTAGATATTCCAGAATAGATGTGCGATTACCCCGAGTACTATCATGCTAATCACGTTGATGATCATACCTACACGCATCATTTCAGATTGCTTGATAAAACCCGACCCATACACAATCGCATTAGGTGGTGTCGCAACAGGTAACATAAAGGCACAGGACGCCGCGATGCCTATCATGACAGACAACATCACTGGCGATAAGCCTAACGCTTCAGCAATGGCAGCAAAAACAGGTACTAGCAAGGCTGCACTAGCAGTATTACTGGCAAATTCAGTTAACATCACTACGAATGCAACCACGGCAAACACAAATAGCGACATGTGTGTACTGCCAAAAATATCCGTCATAAAGTGAGCCAGAAATACACTGGTGCCCGTCGCTTTTAAAATAGCACTCAAGGTTAAACCACCACCGAATAGAATTAATACTCCCCAATCAGTCGTTGTTTCAATTTTCTTCCAACTAACCAAGCCTAAACTTGCCAGTACAACCACGGCACTTAAGGCAATAATAGTGTCAAACTGAGGAATACCACCCAATGCTTTAGCTAAGGGCACACTAAATATCCAGCTACAAACTGTGGTAATAAAAATGAGTAACGTTAGCTTACCTCGACGCGTCAGTGTTTTACTTTCACGTTGAATTTCAATCTTGGCAGCAAGATTAGGCTTGAAATACCAATATAAAGCTAACCACATTAACGGCAGTAAAATAATAACGGTAGGTATACCAAATTCCAGCCAATCACTGAAGCTTAATCCCACTTGCGCTGCTGCAATGGCATTAGGTGGACTGCCGACTAAGGTTCCTATACCACCAATATTGGCAGAATAGGCAATACCTAAAAGCAAAAACAAATAGGTACTATGATATTTATCTTTATCTAATTGCGACAATATCCCCAACGCTAATGGCAACATCATCGCCGCTGTGGCCGTATTGCTAATCCACATCGAAAGCAAAGCTGTTACCCCAAAAAGCATAAAGCAAGCAACCCCTAATCTGCCTTTTGACGCAACTAGTAATTTTTGTGCAATTAATGTATCAATTTTCTGATGATTAAGAGCTGCAGCCAACACAAAGCCACCAAAAAACAAATAAATAATGGGATTGGCAAAATTAGTCATCGCAACTTTGGTTTCAAACACGCCAAAGCAAACACCTAAAATAGGAACTAATATTGCTGTAATACTAATGTGAATCGCTTCTGTAACCCATAAAATGGCCGTAAATACCAAGATAGCTAACCCTGTGTTTATCCCTTGCTCAAAGGGTAAACCGTAAAATAAAGCAAATAACAATATAACGTCTGAAATTAAAATCAGCATTTTCTTTTGATCAAGCCCCCCCTCCGTTGTGGGTGTTTCGGAGGGGATGTTATTTTTTGAATTTGGTGACATAGGTACAGCCTTGGAATAATTTTATTTTCAACGAATCTAAGGCATAGGTGATACTTATCAAAGTGCTATATTTTGTATGCTTTTAACTACAACACAACCAAATTAACCGACCAGAATCACACAAATTAAAATTACGTGATCTAAATTGCATTATTCTGATGTATTTTCATGTTTTAAATTTTCATTAGCATAAATAGCCAGCAGAATTGATAAGTTATCGTAATTTAATAACTAACACAAAATGTGATCTACGTTTAATTTTACTTTTTTATAAGCTGCAACAAGCAATTTCATTGTCGTAATAATCACCATTTTTAAGTGATAAATAAGATTAAAAGACAGCAATATTTTATTATAACTTTATGGTCAAAACACTTAATGTTACTAAATTAAACAGAGATAAACTTAGCCGTTGATGTCTATGTCTTTTAATGGCCATAACACTGTTAACTCAGCTGATAAAATATCACAACAATTCCGGTATAGATAAGCCATAGCGCGAGCGATTTAAAGCTAGTGTTGTTAAACGTTTGTTCCGTTACTGTTGTGTCTGGATCGGCCGAGACAATATTGGCTGATATGTTATTAGGTTGTCGGAGCGCTTTAACCAATAAAATAAAAATACCAACACTGACCATTAACCAAAAAACTAATTTAGTCAGTGCAATGTACATTATCGTTCCGCCGACAAGCTCACTAGAACCTACAGCAACCTCCCACAGTGCTAAAAACTTTACTATGATGGCAAAACCCCAAATAACCGTCCCCAATTGATAACCTAATTTATGTCCCTTAAACAATAATACACTTGCTGGGATCCCTAAATAACCTGTCAGTAAGACTGTGGCTAGACTACTCACCATCAACCAAGTACTGGTTGATTCATTGAAAGCGAAACTAGTGAGTGCACTGATAGTAAGCAGGACAGGCAGTGCTTGAAGAATGGTAAGCACAGCGATAATGGGTGTTTTTTTCATGGATATCCTTGTGACAGCCCAGGCTTCATCCTTAGACTTTATTGAGTTAGCTACCAATATTGATGCGGCAGCCAATGAGTATTACTTTTTAACAAAAAACATACAACCGCAAATTGACCAATAAAAATGCCACAAAGGTTCTAACGCATAGCAAGCTTACTGACAATATCGACTCTATTAATTACTCATGTAAAGTGATGACTTTGACAACCCCAGTAAGCATTTAACTCACTTATGCACTTCATCAAACATAGTGTTGTCCGTTTTATATGAATAAATATCACTATTTCTAAATTATTTAACTGACAAAATCTTTATACTAGGCTCCATTATCGACTATGAAAACTAAATACTGCATGAGCTCAGCTATATTACATAACAAAGTACCATCTCGCTTTTCAGGCGTATTATTGGTGATGGGTATTTTGCTTATTGCGGCTAATTTACGCGCTCCTTTTACCGGCATTGCCCCAGTGCTAGAGCAAATAATTGGTCACTTTGGCCTAAGCGGATCTCAAGCAGGTTTTTTAACCACATTACCGTTAATTGCTTTTGCAGTTATTTCTCCTATGGCGGCTATTTTCGCCCGTAAACAAGGCTTAGAACATGCATTGTTTACTGCGCTAATACTGATTTTATTAGGTATTGTGGCTCGGTTTATTAATTCATCAACCATGCTATTTGTTGGTACTGCCATCATTGGTATAGGTATTGCGATTGCTAACGTATTATTACCCAGCCTAATTAAACGTGATTTCGCTACAAAAGTGGCACTGATGACCTCCGCTTACGTGCTAACAATGGGCGTTGTATCTGGTGGTTTTTCAACATTGGTATTCCCACTTAGCCAGCTAAATGGTTTGGGCTGGCAATTTGCACTTGGTTCGGCAGCCATTATTTCTGTCGCCAGCTTAATTGTATGGACAGCTCAACTGGGTAAACACACTAAGCCCACCTATTCCGCACACCAATCAGCACCATCAAAAAGTGTATGGCGTTATTTATTAGCTTGGCAAATTAGCTTGTTGTTAGGGTTAAACTCTTTTTTGAATTACATCATCATTACTTGGCTACCAAGCATACTGACCGACACAGGCCATTCTGCGGTTGAAGCTGGGGCATATCATGGGGCTTTTCAAATTGCGACCGCACTACCAGGTTTAGTATTAATACCGCTACTGGCTAAGTTAAAAGATCAAAGCGCGCTGAGCTTTATTTTGGCGCTACTCAGTGCAGCAAGTGCACTAGGTTTACTTTATATACCTCACTTTGCTTTTGTATGGACACTCATGTTGGGCTTTTGCTCTGGGGCGTGTTTTATTTTAGGGTTATCGTTTATCAGTTTACGTACCGATGACCCACACCAAGCGGCGTCGCTTTCAGGTATGTCACAAAGTGTTGGATATTTACTGGCCGCCGTCGGCCCTATGTTGGCAGGCCAATTACATACTGCTACTGGGAGTTGGGAAGTACCATTATGGTTATGTGCTATTGCGGGTGTGTTATGTGCATTGTGTGGTTTAGCTGGCGGTAAAAACACCACCTTGCATAAATCTGTTGGGGAGTAAGCTTATTGTGATGAAAAAAGGTAACAACTCAAGTCATCACCATTCAAGCCTCTTTCAACCTATATTGCGATAGCCTTCTAGCTTTTCAGCTTTACGCCTTAACGTTGTTTTTATACTGCGTTTCGGTACGCGGCTCGCATCCCCCTAGGCAACAAATCTGGATAGCTTACTTACTTTTGGCTATTGATTTTATTGCAGAGTTTGTTTGTACAAAATAAGTGCATTGTTGGACTGTTCAAACCACATTGGTGCTAAAAACACGAACCTATCTTTTTTAGAAAATATAACATGTTGATTAAATTACACAAAAAATTTAATTAACACTTGGCATAATTCTTCCTTTTAATAAATGTATTCTGCGAATTTTGCTCGTAAAGACTCTATTTAACTTATATTCATTGTTGAGTAGTCAATACATTTAGACACTAACGACGGACAAGCAAACTCCCCTATCAACACAGGCGGCAACAGCAACGATGTTGATATTTAATGCTCAATGACTTCATAAATGCCAATAAAGACATTCTGTTTGAAGTTTTAACAACAATCGAAACTATTTATGGTTTTTTGCGGACATAAATAAAGCCTGAATTAAAAAAAGTAAACAATTTTGGTATGGCTATGAACAGAGTGATTTTCACACTACATTCAAAGTAAAACCTATTTGGAGTAACATGTTATACGCATTAGTCCCAATTTCTTCCTTACTCATTTCTAATGCATTTTTACTGCTTGGTCATGGATTATTACTGACTTTGTTGCCTATTGCAGCTAGTGAATCGGGGTTTTCTGATACCCAAGTCGCATTGACAGGTTCAGCCTATTTTTTAGGCTTTGTATCAGGATGCATAGCCACACCTTATATGTTGAAAAGAGTGGGTCATATTCGTAGCTTTGCAGTGTTAGCGACTTGCTATTCTGTCGTAATCTTGATCTTCCCCTTATTACCAGAATTTTATACCTGGATGCTACTGCGATTCATCATAGGTATTGTCATTTCTGGCCTATATATGATCATCGAAAGCTGGCTGAATGGAACCTCAAATTCAAATAATCGTGGTTCAATACTCTCTATTTATACAACATTAAATTTAGTCATGGTTATGTGCGGGCAGCAATTATTCAATTTAGGGAGTGCGCAAGAGTCAATGCTATTTAGTTTGGCAGCCATATTTATATCTATTGCAATTATACCTGTCTCGCTTACTCGTTCAGCGGCTCCTGCTGTGGTTCATCAAGTAAAATTAAATATGTTCAAGGTTTGGCGACATTCACACATAGCACTCATTGGAGCCGTTGTTGCTGGTTTGGTTACGGGCGCATTTTGGTCTTTAGCACCAATATATGCAAAAGATAATAGCTTTGACAGCAGCCAATTAGGAGCATTTTTATCTGCTACAGTGCTTGGCGGAGCATGTTTTCAACTACCATTAGGAAGGATTTCTGATAGGTTTGATAGACGAACTGTATTGATGTTTATGGCTTTAGCTGGTTCAGCGGTATCATTATTATTCGTTGGTTTACCCTACATTGTGACCACATTTGGCGGATGGGCAGCTTCTATTTCTGCATTTTTCTGGGGGGGGACTTGCATGACGTTATATGCAATATGTTTAGCACATGCGAACGATAATGCAACATCAGAAGATTTTGTTGAAATAAGCAGTGCAATGTTAATTACACTTGGTTTGTCTTCAGCGATTGGGGCTCCGTTGGCGTCGCTTGCTATGGGTTTATTGGGAGCCAAAGGTCTTTATGCCTTTACAAGTGGATGCCTTATCATATTTTTTATTATCGTATTTTTAAGACGAGGTAGTCACGTATTACCGTCTAATTTGGAGACTAAAGAAAGTTTCCGCGCGGTGACTGATATGGCTGGTCCAGCGGCTTACGAAATGGATCCAAGAACTGAAAACGACCTTACTCAGGAAAAAGACTAAGACGTCCTTCTGTAGCGATAACGACACTATTGACTGTTTACTGTTAATTCGTAAACACGCTTACTTTGTCTGCTTAAACAGAAGTTTGTTAACCCACATTGGTTGCGATTAATCGTCGAGGTAACTGACTTAGGCGCGAGTAAAGTCAATAAAGCTCCTACTACTGGAGATGGACACTAAAACTCAACAATATGATAATCAGGTAACCATTAGAGTGTTACCTGATGTGAAATTTTTTACTTTATAGGCAGGTAAATATCCGTGAGTAATTCACACTCATCCACCTCATGCACAAAATTCAAGTAGTGGAAAAAACAAGGGAAATCACGTAAGTCTTCACCGCTATCGGGTAACCATTGTCGATACAAATAATAAATAGTATCGCTAATTTGATCATGACTACCTTTATGCTGGGCAACCGCACAACGACCACTTGGAATGAGCCCTGATTTCACACCATAGTTGTTATCTGGTACTTCACCATTATGCGTACCACAAATATCAAAGCGGAACTCTTCACTTGGTGTTGTATTTGGATCGCTATATGGGATACCAAAAGAGTCACTCTTTTTTATCGGTGATAAACCCGTTTCTTTTCTCCAAGAAATAAATTTTGCAACTGTATCTAAAACTAATTTTGGGTGACCTTTATGCTCGATCAGAGCGACGTTCTTTTCTTCAAAATGAGTAATCTTTATATCCACAATGTTTTCTCCAACTATTGGCGGCTTAAATTCATATTTTGAGTGCCATGAGTGCCACTCTGGATTGATCCTAAATTGGGAAGGTGATTGCTTGAATGTTCTTCTAAAGGCTCGCGAAAATGCTTCAGGGCTTTCGAAATGAGCTTCATAAGCGATATCAATAATGCTTTGTTCAGACTCGAATGCCAACCTAAAAGAAGCGCGCTTCATTCGAGTAAGTTGCACAAACTGAATAGTACTAATCCCCATGAATGATTTGAATATACGATGAAAATGATATTTAGAACATATTGCAATTGCGCTCAATTTTTCTAACGATATATCTTCATCTAAATGATTGTTGATGTAATCACAAACTCTTTTTATTCGCTCTTCATGGTGTTTGTTTACACTCATTATCTACCTTCTAACCCAATTAAGATGTCAGGAACATGTTATCTGTAGGCATAAACTAATTCTTGATTGAAATTGCTACTTTTTAATTTGCCAATAGATAATATAAATTCTACTTTCCTGCATTAGGGAGATTTAGTTAAGTGTTTTGATCAACTCCAAGTGGACACTTTTTGAAAAACATTTCGAATTTTATCGATGACCGATCAGCTTTTGATTTTGTTTATATCGCATCGAGCTTCCAAGCGCCTAGGCTTAAGACGTTTAATCATAAACTCATGTGATCTGTTGTTGTCGATTTTCACCACTTGTTTACCACCATTAGTTTTATATTTTAATTTTTTACTTTGGCTTTCTTCTTATAGGTCTTTTTAAAGCTGCGCTTTGGAGCACTGCTGGCGACACCTTGTAATGCTGAAGGTAACTGGTTCGATGCTTGGGTTATTAGGCCATCTAATTGACTCAGTAAGGGTTGCATAAACGCATCATACTTGAGTCGTTTTTGGCTGATGGCATCCAAGCTGTTTTCCCATAATGCGGTCATGTCGGGTGTGGTTGCGGATTCTGGTAAGCTACGGATCAACCCCTTTCCGACAGGGGTGGCTAGAATTGATTTACCTTGACGAACTAAATAACCGCGCTTAAATAACAGTTCAATAATTCCTGCACGAGTCGCTTCAGTGCCGAGTCCATCGGTTTCTTTAAGGATTTTTTTAATGTCACTGTCCGTTACATATCGACTAATTCCGGTCATTGCACCTAATAAAGTCGCGTCGGTAAAATGCTTTGGCGCTTGAGTCATTTTCTCTAATAATTCTCCGCGTTCGCATTGGAGTATTTGCCCCTTAACCAGTGGTGGTAACGATTGTACAGCTTCGTCGTTATTGTCTTCGCTATTCGATTGGCTTGCTGTGGCAGCCCGTTTAAACAGTTGCTTCCAACCTAGGGTTTTATCTTGGCGAGCTTTAGTGGTAAATAATCCACCGGCAATAGTCACTTCAACGGCGGTTTCAGCATAAATATAAGCAGGGTAAAACTGAGCTAAATATTGCCTCGCAACATGTTGATATAACTTAGCCTCGTGACTTGATAGCGCAGACAAATTAGCCACTTTTTCTGTTGGTATGATGGCATGGTGAGCATCCACTTTACTGTCGTCCCACGCTTTAGATTTAAGCTTGGCATTAGGATAATCGCAACCATCAACTAATGCTGCAGCGCCTTTGAGTACTGCATCCAATACTTTTGGTGCCAAAGCATGTTGCTCTTTAGGTAAATAGCGACTGTCTGAGCGCGGATAAGTAATCAACTTATGACGCTCATACAAACTTTGGCAGGTGTCCAGTACCTCTTTAGCAGACAGGCCAAAACGTTTAGCTGCATCAATTTGCAGTGCAGATAAACTATAAGGCAATGGTGGATGTTGACGTTTATCTTTGGCTTCAAGCTTAGTCACTTCACCTGATTGTCCATTAATACGAGTAACCACATTTTCAGCTAAGCCTTTGGCTAAAACTCGGCCGTCTTCATCCATGTAAGGTTGACACGCTTCGCTAGGTTGCCACTTAGCACTAAAGGTTAGTTGTTGGTCGGTAACTAAATGTGCCAACACCTCATAAAAGGACTTGGGTTTAAAATCTGCAATCTCGTCATCGCGGCGTACCACTAAGCCCAACAAAGGCGTTTGAACTCTGCCAACTGACAACACCCCTTGATAACCCACTTTACGACCTTGAATGGTGTAAGCACGGGTCATGTTCATGCCATACAGCCAATCAGCACGGCTGCGAGCTAATGCTGAAGTCGATAAAGGAATAAACTCACGATTACTGCGTAACTGCCCTAGCGCTCGTTTAACGGCTTGTGGATTTAAATCACTGATTAATAGCCGCTGAACTTGGTTGAGCTTGTCACCTTTTACGCCTAAATAGGCAATAACTTCATCCACCAGCAATTGCCCCTCACGATCTGGATCGCCAGCATTAATGATCGACGTTGCTTGTTTAACCAGTTTACGTAACACCGTAAGTTGACTGCGTGTTTTAGGTTTAGGCTGTAATTTCCACGTTTGCGGCACTATGGGAAGGTGTTCGAGTTTCCAGGATTTAAAGGCATCATCATAAGCATCTGGCTCGGCTTGCTCTAGTAAATGTCCAATACACCATGACACGCAATCACCATTGGCAGCTGTAATAAAACCATCACCTTTTTTATGTGGCTTTGGCAGAACATCAGCAATAGCGCGACCCAAACTCGGTTTTTCAGCAATATATAGAATCATAATCCATTATTGGGTCGCTAACGTTCAACTGAATGAACTTAATAACGCCACTTAACTGTATAAATTTACAGTATAGATTAGCGCTAAATACGCCAAGCTGCAAATACCAAATAATTATCCACTTTTTTGCTCAAATCATTACAATGCGCAGCTTCACTCTTAAGCATGATAAACAGATGAAACTCGGCCAACGCTTAACACATATCAATAACATGTTCCCCAAGGGTTACAGTCACATTTGGGATTGTTGTTGCGACCATGGATTGCTTGGCGCTGCGTTGCTAGATAAGCAAGCTGCTAACATGATCCATTTTGTCGATATTGTGCCTGCACTAATGCAACAGTTAACCACTAAACTTGAGCGGTTTTATCCGCAACAAACATCTCGTCAATGGCAGGTACATTGTAGTGACGTATCAGCGATACCACTGGAGCAACACCCGCAAACACCTTTGGTGATTATTGCGGGTGTTGGCGGAGATTTGATGATCGAGTTGGTTAATTCGCTTTGCCAACAACATTCTGCACGCAATATCGACTTTATCTTGTGTCCTGTTCATCACCAATATGAACTACGCCAACAACTTATTAAACTTGATTGTGATTTAATTGACGAAAAACTGATTGAAGAAAACCGTCGTTTTTATGAAATTTTGTATGTCCGATATGGTGGCCAGAAACCCCATAAAAACACTAATGAGTTAAATAATAACGACACTAATAACAACATGGATGAGCGCAACACCCGACCAACTATGAGCAATGACAATAGAATTAACCCTGTTGGCGATAAAATATGGCATTCAAACGATCCACACCAACAAGATTTAGTCATACGTTATTTGCATAAAACGCTAGAACATTACAGCAAGATAAACAAATTCAATCCGAATGCAGCGTCACAGGCGCTTGAGTATTATCGCCAAATAAGCATAGAAATGAGGAGCTAGATAGGACTACCTTACGAGTTTGCTTCGTGATGATAAAATCCAGAGTCATTATCAACACATCATTTACTAGTCATTACACTGATTTTTAGACTTGGCTTGGATAGAATCTCGCTGCAAAGCGACTAAGCTCTTAATTCGCGCATAAAAAAACCAGCATAAAATATGCTGGTTTTTATTGGCAAACAATCAGGCTAGCTTATGGATGACACTCGTTGTGCATTTCTAAGTTAGTACCAATGTCTTTTGAGCGATTGGCTTTGGCATCGTCATTACGTAATTGAGTTAAATGATCCAAGTAAGCTTGGTCAACGTCATTGGTAATATAATGACCATCAAATACTGATGTTTCAAAACGTTTAATTTCAGGATTTTCCATTCTTACCGCTTCAATTAAGTCGCTTAAGTCTTGGAAAATAATACCGTCAGCACCAATGATTTTAGCAATTTCATCTGCATCACGACCATGGGCAATAAGCTCATTAGACGTTGGCATATCGATACCATATACGTTCGGGAAACGGATTTCAGGTGCTGCTGAAGCAAAATACACTTTCTTTGCGCCTGCTTCACGTGCCATTTCAATGATTTGCTCAGACGTAGTACCACGAACGATCGAATCATCAACTAACAACACGTTTTTACCTTTAAATTCGGTATTAATCGCGTTTAGCTTACGACGCACAGACTTTTTACGTTCTTGCTGACCGGGCATGATAAAGGTACGGCCGATATAACGGTTTTTAACAAACCCTTGGCGATACGGTAATTCCATACAACGTGCAATTTCTAACGCTATATCGCATGAGGTTTCTGGGATAGGGATAACAACATCAATGTCATGATCTTCCCATTGTTTCTGAATCTTTTTGCCTAACATAGCGCCCATATTTACCCGACTGGCATAAACAGAGATTTTATCGATGCTAGAATCTGGACGTGCAAAATACACGAATTCAAACATACATGGAGCATGGCTTGGATTAACAGCACATTGACGAGTAAATAACTGCCCATCAAGTGAAATATAAATCGCCTCACCAGGTGCTACATCGCGCATGACTTCAAACCCAACAGCATCCAGAGCCACACTCTCTGAGGCCACCATATATTCAGTGCCAGTTGGTGTTTCATGCTTACCAAGTACCAAAGGACGAATGCCAAACGGATCACGAAATGCCACCATCCCTTGGCCTATGATCATTGCCACCACGGCATAAGCACCACGAATATGTGCATGCACTTTAGCTACAGCATCAAATACTTCGTCTGCACTTAAGGTTAAGCTGCGCGTTTCTTGCAACTCATCGGCAAACAGATTTAACAAAACTTCGGAGTCAGAGGTGGTGTTTACATGACGACGCTTTGTCACCAAAACATCTGCTAATTCAATCGTATTGGTCAAGTTACCATTATGGGCTAACGAAATACCAAATGGCGAGTTAACATAAAACGGCTGAGCCTCTGATGCACTCGAGCTGCCAGCGGTAGGATAACGAACATGTCCAATACCGGCATTGCCTTGTAAACGCTGCATATGTTTAGGTTCAAACACATCTTTGACTAAGCCGTTTGCTTTACGTAAACGAAACGCATTCATGTCAACAGTCACAATACCTGCTGCGTCTTGACCACGATGCTGAAGCACAGTTAGTGCATCATAAATGGTCTGATTAACTGTTGATTTTCCTACTATTCCGACGATACCGCACATGGGTAAGGTTCCTCACTGTAAAGTGTTTTAGGTTTAAATTTTGGGTACAAAGCTTGAGGTGTTTTCAAGATAGTTAAAAAACCACTGAATAACCACGCCAAATTCAGGTACAAGTACAGAATCCTGCCACCATTTAGTGTCAGGGAATGCCGTAAAAGCATCCATAAAAAACAGTAATGCGCTAACAATTTAACGCGCCACGAATGGCTCCAAAACACAGGCCTAAAACACGGTCTGTGCCCGATAAACCAGTTTTATCGACTAACTGGCCTAACAAATAATTAGCTAATGCCCCTAGGATCAGGGTAATGATAAAAAGAATGGCAATCGCCACACCGTTTCTGACTAACTCGTCCTGCATTTGAGTTAAATGAGCAGCAAGATCGAGATAAAACTGGCTAGCGATAAAGAAAGCGGCAAACCAAACCACAAGAGACATGGCTTCTTTGGCAAACCCACGGATCAAACTAATAATAGTTGATAATCCAATGACAATAATTATTGCGTAATCAATCCAAACCATAAAGATGGGGATCCGGTATAGGGTTCAAGACGGCGGGATTCTAACAGAGACAGAGATGTTTCTCACCTCCGATTGTACAAATTATTCTTGCGTGATTTAGAACAATCAAATTGTAAATATTTATCACGCACGTAAACTGCCGTCTAAACAGGTTATTGTTCTTGAGGATTATAGGCTACGATTTTGCCTTTTAACCCCGTTAATTTTAATATAGGTTGTTGACGAGCTTTAAGTTTTTCTTCTGACACTTCTGGGCCAACAAACACACGTGTTAATTTACCTTCAACAGGGGTTTTAGGCAGTGTATAAGCGTTAAATCCTGCTTTTCTAAGCTGAATAATCAAAGCTTTCACATTAGTTACATTATTAAAACCGCCCAACTGCAGTGTAAAACCAGCGGTAACGGGAGATTTAGTTTTACTGGCATTTTGTGTCTCAGGTTTTTTCACTGTCGAAATGGCTGAAGCGGACTGTTGAACTACTTGGCTACCCTCTTTTTTGGGTTTATCTTCGCCTAATGCCACGATATCGTTGCTAATATCTTGTGGCTCAGCAATCGTTAGTACTTGGAATTCTTCCACTGAATCGTCGGTATTGCCCGACTTGGCCCCATTTGAAGAACTTGACTGAACTGGACGTAAAGGAATTTCAGTGAATTCCTCGACCACCTGTGTTTTTTTTCCGTCGAGTAAATCAGGTAAAAAAATCACCCCTAAGGCTGCTAATACAATGGTGCCCACCAAACGATTTTGAAATTGACGATTCAAAGCTAATTCCCTTTTTCAACGAAATGACGTTAATGATGGTTTGTACAACCAACGTCTGACATAAATAATGTTTATAAAGATTTAAATCCTGCCACAGTATAAAAAGATCCAAATACAATGACCACATCATTAGCATTTACGGTAGCTTGTATTGCTTGCCATGCGCTACTGATGTCAGTAAATTCGCTGACATGTTGACGGCAATCGTCATTAGGCAGTGCTTGACACAATGCTTGTGCTGATGCGCCGCGAGGATTATTTAAACTCACCATGTTCCAATGACTAACTTGTGCGGCCAATGTGGCCAGTACCGACTTAATGTCTTTATCCTTAAGCATCCCACATAAAGCAATAATACGACGACCTTTATAGACCTGCAATTGCTGCGCTAAATATCTTGCAGCATGCGGATTATGCGCGACATCCAATAATACTAATGGTTGCTCACTCACCTGTTCTAATCGCCCTGCAAGTTGAGCTTGTTGTAAACCTTGGTTAATGTGCTGTTGGCTTATATGTGGCCAAATATGACTTAACAACGCGACAACGCTTGCAGCGTTAGCGAGCGGTAACCTTGGCACTGCTAAATCAGTATAAGACTGTTGCGCTGATTCAAAGTGCCATAATGCTGGTTGATTCTGGTCTTTATGGTAATGAAACTCATGACCAACACGATACAAAGACGTATGAGTCTGATCCGCATATTCAGTCACGCTCATGGGTAAGTCTGGTTCACCAATAATAGCGACACAATTGGGGCGGAATATCCCGGCTTTTTCTCTGCCAACCAGTTCTCGGGTATCACCTAAATATTCTTGGTGATCAAGATCGATAGAGGTCAAAATAGTGGCAGTGGAGTCGATAATATTGGTGGCATCTAATCGACCACCTAAGCCCACTTCAAGAATAATCACATCGACTTTAGCAGCTTTAAACAAATATAAGCCTGCGAGTGTCGCATATTCAAAAAAGGTTAATGAAATATCACCTCGAGCCGTTTCAATGGCACTGAATGCCTCAATAAGAGAGTCATCACTGGCATCTTGTTGATTAATCTGTACTCGTTCATTGTACTGCAATAAATGAGGTGAGCTGTAAACACCAACAGATAAGTCGGCCTGGCGTAAAATAGCGGCAAGCATTGCACAGGTAGTACCTTTGCCATTGGTACCCGCAACGGTAATCACTTTAGCTGGAGCCAAATCGATCACGTCAATACGTTTGGCTACGGCGCTAACTCGCGTTAGGCCCATATCAATTTCACTAGGATGAATTGCCAGCAAATAATCAAGCCATTGATGTAAACTTGATTGTTGATTGGGTACCGTCATTTTAGACTCGATTGACAAAATTCACTACCCTTTGACTTAGGCAAACCTTACAAGGCATTGCGACAAAATAACATTCATTTTGCATCTCAATAAATACGATACAAAGCATCTTAATCGAGCATAAACAAGGGACCGAGACTTAACTTAGGTAATTGAAAGTGCTCTGGGTAAGTCACATCAACCAAATACAAGCCATTCGGTTTAGCTGTGGCTGCTGCTTGTTTGCGATTTTTTACTGCCAAGAGTTGTGTTATCCACTCAATAGGTTGATTGCCTAAACCAATTTGAAGCAGTGAACCGACAATATTACGTACCATATGATGTAAAAATGCATTAGCTTGGATATCTACCATCACATACATGCCTTGGCGAGTCACATTGACTTGATGCACGTTTCGAATGGGAGTATTAGCTTGGCAATGCAAAGCTCTAAAAGTGGTAAAGTCATGTTCGCCGACTAAAAGTTGTGCAGCTTGATGCATCAAGGTTTCATCAATAACGCCGTGATAATGACTAACACCTGCACTTAAAATGCCTGGTCGCAGTTTATGATTATAAATAACGTAGCGATAGCGTCTTGCTGTAGCACTATATCGAGCATGAAAACTATCATCGACTTCTTTTGCCCACCGTACCGCTACGCTGTCTGGTAAATTAGCATTTACACCTTGGGTCCAAGCCGTTATTGGACGCTGAACATTGGTGTCAAAATGAACCACCTGCCCTGTACCATGCACCCCCGTATCAGTCCGTCCGGCACATAATACTTTTATAGGTTCGTTAGCCACAAAACTTAAGGCTTTTTCAATCTGGGCTTGCACTGAATCGACATCGAGTTGGCGCTGCCACCCATAAAAACTACTACCATCATATTCAACACCTAACGCGACCCGCATGCCTATATCCCCTCGTAAATAATCGCGCGCAGTTTACCACAAAAAAACGGCGCATGTATCTGCGCCGTTTGCTTTTCTATGGTTAACATAAGCTTATATTTTACTTATGTAGCATCAATTGTTCCAATTAATTGACTGAGCTAATAGACCTAGTTAACTGAAGCTTTCCAGTAAACTTTTGGCCTCTAGTTTCTGTCGTTCATTGCCGTCCATTTGCACTTCTTTTAACAATGCTCTGGCACTGTCTTGATCTTCAATTTCAATATAGGCTCTAGCTAAATCGAGCTTGGCATTAACAGAGTTTTCTTCATCATCGACATCGACCATATCGGGATTGCCCATAAGCGAATTGGCTGATCCCATATCGATATTAACATCTTTATATTGATCCGTTTTATCGTCATTCTCATCGGCGTCATTTAATAGTTTATCGATATCAATGTAACCATTTTCACGCTCAAAACGCATCAAGTCATCATCAGTGGTTTTAGATTCAACTGATTGACTTTGCTCATTTTGATCCAATGCAGCCAACGCTTCATCGACGGTTAAATTATCATCACTAAGGATATATTCGTCTTCAGAAGTAAAGTCATCATCATTGTCATCTTTTAATGACTGTGAAAATGCCGCCAGTAAATCATCATCATTCACCTCTGGTTCATCGATTTTTTGCTCTTCTGTTGCATATTGTGCAGCATTAAGTAAATCCGATTCCCAATCTAATAATTCAGGCTTAGGTTTACTTGATTTGAGGTCATTAAAAAAGCCTGAATCTTTATTGATTTTTTGTTGTTCTGTAGGCGAAGCAGTATCATCATCCATTTTTGACAGTAAAGCATCAAGGCCATCATCGGCTTCAAATGCCGTAGTTTCTGGTATTTCCTCTGCATCTTGAACTACTTCAATATCATCTTTTTGAGTTAAATTGTTATCAGTAAGATATTCGTCAAATTCAGCAAATAACTCATCATCGTTAATGGGCTCATCACCCCCTAGAACCGTTTCGGGATCGGATGTTGATGGAGCTTGATCATCTTCTTGAAAACTTGCCAATAACGTATTCATATCGTCATCAAGCGAATCATCATCTGATATTGATTCTTCAGCAAATGGAGCCTCTTCTGGCTCAGCAATGATTGAATCTTGTTGTGGGACAATATCTTGAGCTGTTACTTCAGGCTCAACCACAGTCTGGTTAAGGTCTGCTAATAATGCATCAATGTCTTCATCACTGGTGTCACTGTCATCGACATCAATAGCATCGGCAGCATCTTCATCATTTAATTCCGCAGCAATTTGTGCTTGTACTGAGTCGCGGTCAGAGTCGCTTGTTTCTGGCTCGATCTCTGGCTGGTTGAGATCCGCTAATAATGCATCTATGTCTTCGTCGCTGGTGTCACTTTCATCATTAGTATCGGCAACATCTTCATCATTTAATTCTGCAGCAATTTGTGCTTGTACTGAGTCGCGGTCAGAGTCGCTTGTTTCAGGTTCAACCAGATCCGCTAATAACGCATCTATGTCTTCGTCGCTGGTGTCACTTTCATCATTAGTATCGGCAACATCTTCATCATTTAATTCTGCAGCAATTTGTGCTTGTACTGAGTCGCGGTCAGAGTCGTTAGCTTCAGGTTCAACAACAGGCTGGTTGAGATCCGCTAATAACGCATCTATGTCTTCGTCGCTAGTATCATTGTCATCAATAGCATCGGCAACATCTTCATCATTTAATTCTTCAGCAATTTGTGCTTGAACTGAGTCGCGGTCAGAGTCGTTAGTTTCAGGTTCAACAACAGGCTGGTTGAGATCCGCTAATAACGCATCTATGTCTTCGTCGTTAGTATCACTTTCATCAATAGCATCTTCATCATTCAATTCAGCTTCAATTTGTGCTGCTATATCATCATCCTCAGTGTTTTGAAGCTCATCACTTGAGTCTATTAATGTTGACTCAATAACAGGCTCATTTAAGTTAGCCAATAGTGCATCTATATCTTCATCACTTGATTCATTATCTTTTTTGTCGTCATTGACATCATCATCTTGTAGCTCAGCAGCTATTAATGCGGCTATATCGTCATCATTGTCAACGGAATCACTCGTTACCGGCGTAAGCTCTGTGTCATCAGCATTATCATCGTTGGTCGCGGTCAAGCCCACAAGAACATCATCTATGTCTTCATCATATCCTGCTGGCATATCAAACTCGGCTAACAATGAGTCAACATCATCATCCACATTTGAGTTATCAACTTTAACAGCCTCGTCAGCTGTAGCGGGTTCATCGACAACAGTACCAGCTGATTCTGCCGGCATATCGAATTCGGCAAGCAAAGAGTCAATATCATCTTCTGAGCTTGAGCTATCAGCTTTAATGGGTTCATCGACAACAGTATCAGTTGAGTCTGCTGGCATATCGAATTCGGCAAGCAATGAGTCAATATCATCTTCTGCGCTTGAGCTATCGGCTTTAATAGATTCATCGACAACAGTATCAGTTGAGTCTGCTGGCATATCGAATTCGGCAAGCAATGAGTCAATATCATCTTCTGCACTTGAGCTATCAGCTTTAACGGGTTCATCGACAACAGTATCAGTTGAGTCTGCTGGCATATCGAATTCAGCGAGCAATGAGTCAATATCATCTTCTGCGCTTGAGCTATCGGCTTTAACGGGTTCATCGACAACAGTATCAGTTGAGTCCGCTGGCATATCGAATTCAGCGAGCAATGAGTCAATATCATCTTCTGCGCTTGAGCTATCGGCTTTAACGGGTTCATCAACAATAGTGTCAGCTGATTCTGCCGGCATATCGAATTCGGCGAGCAATGAGTCAATATCATCATCTGCAGAGGCATCTATTCCATCAACATCATCTTTGCTATCAACATCCAAATCTGCCAATAAACTGTCTAAATCATCTTCTGGTGCAGTAGAGCTTATGGTTGCAGCGGGTTGATCATCTAATCCATCCAATAAATTGTCTAGATCATCGTCATCCTCTAGAGGTTCAAGTTCTGAATCTTGATCATCCATGGCCTCAGCCCATAAATCATCTAGTGAAGTGCCTTCATCATCTTCGATTTCTTTTTCACTAATAAACATCTCTGATGCCATATCCATCTCGGCATCACTACTCATTTGGGCTTCAGGCTGTAAATCAACGCTATCTAAATCCAATAAATCATCAATTGACTCTTCATCATCCGAATCTAAATGAACCACAATATCTTCAGCGTCATCATCAACTGTTGAAGTAGTCGATTGTTGTTCTGGTTGAATTTCTGATTTTATTTCTGCCTGTTGAGTCTTTTTATTGCGGCGGCTGAGTAACCAGAAAATAAAGCCGAATAACATAAGCAGCGGAATTGATGCGGCGAGGATTAACAAAATGGTGTTATCCATTAAGCTACGCCAAAAATCAGTGGGTTCTTCTACAAGAGTTTCGACGTTTTCAGCTTGATAAGTAAGGTTTTCATTTTCTAAGGTTAAACCTTCATATTTCTCACGTAATAGCTGTAAATCTTCTTCAAGTGACGAAATATTCAATGACATTTGTTCAATTTTGTTTTTCAACACTTGATTATCATTGTTGCTAACCATTAATTCATCTTGTGAGCGCGCCAGCTCATCTGTCAGCATTAACGTTTTTGCATTGGCTTTATCTAATTCGCTATTAAGCTCCTTGACCACAACATCATTAGCTTCTTTAATGACTTTGGTTTGTACCTCTACGGCAGGTGTTTTCTGAACTATTTGCAGTGGTTTGCCTGTAGTCGGTTTCTTTGGTGTGGTAATTTTAGGAAGTTGAGCTGGTTTACTAATCACTGGAGTAGGTGGCGTTGCTCTACTAACTCTGCGGTCATCTTGCTCTGCACGACGTTTAGCAACATTATTGGGAATAGCAGCCATTACATCTGCCGAGGGAACTAATAATATCATCCCACGTTCTAATGTATTGTAATTATTACCACTAAATGCATGTGGATTGGCATCAAATAATGCGGCCATTACTTGATAAACACTGACCTTGTCATTAGGCCTGACTTTTTGTGCAATACTCCAAAAGGTATCTTTTACTGTAGTTGGACCATATTGGCGTTTTACTTGTTGTTTTAGCTCACCATTTGGGCCAGTAATCTTCAGTGTTTCTGCCTGTGCAGACTCAACAAGTTGTACACTTGTTAAACCAACAGTAGTGCAGGCAATCAAACCCAAAATATATGAAGTACGCAAAGTCATCAATCCTTCCCTTTTAGCGCTATTGAGTTACCAGCTTGGCAACAGGCTTTAGGCAATTTTTATCGTTAGTATTAAGTCGTTAATTATATCTAATCACATCCATCTTGAGCCCATTTTATAGGCAATGACAATATTATTGATGTTAAAAATGATATGTTTACGACTATAAACTAGATTCACCTGACCTGCTACTATTGGGGTCTGTAAAACGAAAAAAGCCTGCTCAATGCAGGCTTTTTAAACTAAATCGCGTTATTGATTAATATCATTACCCATTTAAAAAATGTAATTAATAATAATCTCTAATCAAAATTTCTGCGATTTGAACACTGTTTAATGCTGCACCTTTACGGATGTTATCGGCAGTAACCCATAAATTTATACCGTGAGAATGCGAAATATCTTTACGAACACGGCCAACATAGACAGGGTCGTTACCCGCTGCATCAGTCACAACTGTTGGATATTCGTCGTCACTTTCAAATAACACCACACCTGGTGCATCACGTAACACAGCTTTAACATCTTCAGCATCAACAGGTTGACGGGTTTCAATATGTATTGCTTCTGAGTGTCCATAAAACACAGGCACACGCACAGCCGTTGGATTAACAACGATTTCATCATCGCCAAATATCTTTTGGGTTTCCCACACCATTTTCATTTCTTCTTTGGTGTAGCCATTTTCCATAAACATATCAATTTGAGGCAACACATTAAATGCAATTTGTTTTGGGTAAACTGATGGCTCTGAAGGTAAACCTTGCAATAATTTTGCACATTGGCCCGCTAGCTCTTCAATGGCTTTTTTCCCCGTACCAGATACAGATTGATACGTAGCCACGTTAATACGTGAAATGCCATAAGCATCATAAATAGGCTTTAACGCAACCAACATTTGGATAGTAGAACAATTAGGGTTAGCAATAATATTGCGATTACGGAAATCAGCAATCGCTTCTGGGTTAACTTCAGGTATCACCAAAGGCACGTCTACGTCATATCTAAAATGTGACGTATTATCGATAACAACACAACCGGCTTCACCCGCAATTGGAGCCCATTTGGCAGACACGTCACCACCAGCAGAGAAGAAACCAATTTGCGCTTGAGTCCAATCAAATGTTTCTACGTCAAGAATTTCAACTTGTTTACCATGAAAACTGACCGTTTCGCCAGCACTGCGACTGCTCGCTAATGGAAACAACTTCGCAACCGGGAAATTACGCTGCTCGAGGATCTCAATCATAGTTTGACCCACTGCGCCCGATGCACCTAAAACGACTACATTAAATTCCTGAGACATAATTAACGCTCGACTCCGATTATCCAGTTTGGACAATCAATTTACCTTAGATTGCTTATGCTTTACTAGGGTTAATATGCTAAAAAAGCCTGCTTTGAAGTGATTTTTTCTCAACAGGCTTAAAATACTCAATTTTACCCACAATATCGCTGCTTATTCGAATTGACTACTTTCAGAATTAACACCCGTGGTTATGAAGTAAACCCCAAAGCCATTAGCATCGATTGGTTAATTGCACCAGCTGATAACGATGACGTAACTTGGTTTAACGCTATAGCACTATACTCACGACGGTATGTATGGTTTTTACGCATTAAATCAAATCCTGCAGCGGTTGCAAAACAACCTCTGAAGCTTAAATCATCATCGCGCAAGTCGTAGACTAAACGTGATAATTTCAGTAATTGTCTTTCGTTTAAATCACCTTGACTGGAAATGTGACTAAATTGGAATCTCGGTAACAAGCTCTCCAACGATTTTGCTACTGGTAAATCAAGTAATTCACACCACTTTTGATACAGCATAAACGTGCCACGGGCTTTGCCTTCTAGGCTATAACCAGCAATGTGCGGTGTCGCAAATTCTGCTAACGCCACTAACGCTGCCATGGGGTTAGGTTCACCTTCCCATACATCAAGTACTAACTTTATATCATCACGTTGTTGCTTAACCTTTATTAACGCTTGATTATCAATAACCTCGCCACGACAACAATTTAATAACCAGGTATTAGGCTTTAATTGATTGAGTCGCGTTTCATCAAACAAATACCACGTTTTATGCTGCCCCTGTTTCGTAATTGGTACATGTAAACTGATAATATCTGCTTGTTCGATGATAGTGTCGAGTGACACAAACTCACGAGGATCACCTTGCAATGCTTTAATTGGATCACATAACAATACTTTTAGACCGTAAGCTTGCAAACACTTAGCTGCTGCAGTACCCGTATTACCGGCGCCCACTATGCCCACAACTTTACCGGCTAATGATTCACCAAATCGTTGAGCTAACTCCAACATCGCAATAAAGGCATATTCACCTACAGCGGTAGCATTACACCCAGGGGCATTAGTGAAATAAATATTGCGCGTTGCCAGATAATCAACATCAACATGATCGGTACCAATCGTCGCACTACCGACAAACTTAAGCTTCTCTGCATTCTCAATTAACGCTGCATTCACTTTAGTCACCGAACGCACCAGCAACACATCAGCATCATTGACTTGTTCTGGGCTCAAAGTTCGACCATTTACATATTCAATTTGGCCTAAGTCGCCAAATAAGGCTTCAACATAAGGCATATTTTCATCAGCAATTATTTTCATTTTGAGATCTAGTTCTCTGTAAGTTAACGGCATTACATCACTTTTTCATGGCCATTATCTTATACCAAATGCCCTCACCTCGTCATTGCCAAGATGTTTATTAAGGATCCAGTTTTTGATTAACTTCTATGCCTATATGCTAGAGTGAACAGCATCTTAGCTCCTAATCTGCACGGTTTTTCAGTAAGTGCAGCGTTCGCTAACTATCACCTCTTATTTTTTGCTATCTATTTTATAGAATTCAATCGCGAAACATTCTCGACTCTATACAATAAAATCCAAGATTTTTACACAAAAGACAACAAAAAAGCCAGCTTGTTTCCAAGGCTGGCTTTAATCAATTAGCGGCAACAGCCACTCATACTATTTTATACTGAACATATCTGTTTAAGCTTTATACTTACGCATCACTAATGTTGCGTTAGTGCCACCAAAGCCAAAACTGTTACTCATAACGGTATTCAATTCAGCTTTACGCATTTCGCGAACTACTGGCATGCCAGTAGCTTTCTCATCAAGGTTATCGATGTTAATGCTTGGTGCAATAAAGCTATCTTCCATCATGATTAAGCTGTAAATAGCCTCATGAACACCTGCGGCGCCTAAAGCATGACCTGTAAGTGATTTAGTAGATGCAATTGGAGGCATATTATCACTGAAGACTTCACGTAATGCTTCAAGTTCACGCATGTCACCTACTGGTGTAGAAGTACCATGAGTATTAATGTAATCAACTGGTGTATCAACATCCGCTAATGCCATTTGCATACAACGAACTGCACCTTCGCCTGATGGCGCAACCATGTCATAGCCATCAGATGATGCACCATAACCAATAATTTCAGCATAAATCTTGGCACCACGAGCAAGTGCGTGCTCTAATTCTTCAACAACAACAATCCCGCCGCCGCCAGAGATAACAAAACCATCACGGTCAGCATCATAAGTACGAGACGCTTTTTCAGGAGTATCATTGTACTTAGTTGATAATGCACCCATGGCATCAAAGCCCATGGTTAATGTCCAATCAACTTCTTCAGCACCACCAGCAAATACCATATCTTGCTTACCCATTTGGATAAGTTCAACGGCATGGCCAATACAATGAGCTGAGGTGGCACAAGCTGAACTGATTGAATAGCTCGTCCCTTTAATTTTAAACGGTGTCGCTAAGCAAGCACTTGCAGTACTAGACATAATGCGAGGCACAATATAAGGTCCTACGCGCTTAACACCTTTTTCACGAAGTGTATCTGCAGCTTGCACTTGGTTTTTAGATGACGCGCCACCAGTACCAGCAATCAGTCCGACACGAAAATTAGAATATTGTTCTTCTGTTAAATTAGCATCTGTAATCGCTTCCTGCATAGCAATATAAGCATATGCAGCAGCATCACCCATAAAGCGAAGTGCTTTACGATCGATATGATCAGCTGGGTTAATTTTAATATCGCCCCAAACTCTACTGCGTAATTGCATTTCTTCAAACTGCTCTGAGTGAGTAATACCGCTACGACCTGCTTTCAGTGACTCAGTCACTTCTTGCTTGTTATTACCGATACTTGAAACAACACCCATTCCGGTGATCACGACTCTTTTCATTTTTTTGCTATCCATTTGGTACATGTCAGTACTTAATTGCGGCAATCATAGCTTCTTTAAAGCAATTAAGTGGTCAGCTTTCCATAAACACAGGTAAAATAATGCCAAGTTATCGGCCCTGAGTAAAACATTTTGAATAAAACCACTTTATTATCTGTCTCTCCCAATTTACAAGAAATGCATAGTTGTTCATTACTGGGCACCGACACTCATCAAAATAGCCTATATTCCCAACTTGTTAAACAGTATATCGACATTGTATTGCAAAGCGGTGACGGTCATGAGACTGCCACAGATAATCAACGTCATTTACTCATGCTAGGCCAATTAGGTTTCGGCGATGGCCATGAAATCATCCTATTATGGGCAGCCTTAAGAGCTATAAATAGCCATGCTTCTCTAGCTAAACAACAAACCCGAGTTCACATCAGTATATTTGAACAAACGCCTATAAACCGAAAGCTACTTGAACAAAAATGGCAACAGCAAGGACTCCTTCATTCAGATCACCCTTTAATTGATTTGACCCAAGCATTACTCAATTGCGAAATAGCGGCTATCAAAGGTTGCCAACGATTAAGTCTACACCACAACGAATTAGTCATTGACCTATATCAAGGCTCGCCTTTAGAGCAAACTAAAACGATTGCCACACCGAAGAATAACAGAATAGCACATTGGTTTGCCCTACCTTATACGAGCCAAGTGACTCATTCGGATCATTATTTTAATCAGTATTTATTGTGGCAATATGGGCGTATCAGTCTTGATAATGCGACATTTTTTACCGCTACCCTTGATAATAACGGTATTCCCTCTGCAATCAAAAAGCAATTGGATTTTTGTGGGTTTTCACAAACAATTCCGGCCACATCAACGGATAATATTGCTATTGCAGAACGTGAAGCTCTCAGACAACAAACACGCCAACAGTTTGCCTACAATCCAATTCCTGCAATCCAGTGTAATGACGATGGTCCCATTGCCATTATAGGCGGGGGAATAGCTTCAGCAAGTCTGGCTTTATCATTAGCTGAGCGGGGAAAGTCGGTAATCATTTATTGTAAAGATGAACAATTAGGACAAGGTGCATCAGGTAACAAACAAGGTGCAATTTACCCTTTACTCACGCCTGAAAACAATTCACTCAGTCAGTTTTTTCAACAAGCTTTTCTCTATAGCCGGCGTCGCATTCAAGCATTAGTTGATGATGGTTATCATATTGGACATGATTGGTGTGGTGTATTACACACGGGCTTTGATCAACGTAGCCAAACAAGATTAGATAAAATTATTCATGGGCAAACGTGGCCAAGTGAGATTGCTTTTAGTGTCAATCCAAAACAAGCTACACGACTTGCTAACGTCGATATCGATAAATCAGGTTTTTATTACCCCTTGGGTGGTTGGGCTTGCCCGTTTGAATTCGCACAGGCGAGTATTGCCAAAGCACAAACATTAACCAAAGTGAGGGTAATTTATAATAGCGACATTAGCTCACTTAAATCACATTCATCTGGCTGGCAACTGTTTAGTGGCGAAAATAACAACTCCATAGCAACACATAGTCAGGTTGTTATTGCCTCAGGATCGCAACTTACTCGCTACCACCAAACAAAAAAACTGCAAATTACAGCTTTTAGGGGGCAAGTCAGTCATGTTCCCTCACAAGGTGAACTCGCACAGCTTAATACGGTTATCTGTGCCAATGGTTATCTGACACCACAACGAGATCAGTTACATTGTGTCGGTGCAAGTTACGTAAAAGATCCTAAGCATCTAGAATTTTGCTTACAAGAACAGCATGAAAATAGCCTAAAGATGCAGCAAAGCTTTCCTAACGCTAACTGGCCTAACGATATTGATGTTTCAAATAATGATGCCAGAGTTGGCGAAAGAATGGTGAGTCGAGATCATTTCCCCGTTATGGGATGTGTACCTGATGTTAAAGAGATATTTGCGCGTTATGCCGTACAGCAAAAATCTAAAGATAAACCCAGCCTATGGCAACGATACTGGCAAACTACAGCAGCACCGATTTATGAAGGGTTGTATGTATTAGGTGGATTAGGCTCGCGAGGATTAAGTTCAGGTCCACTCATTGCCGAATGCCTAGCGGCAAATCTATGCGGTGAATTGTCGCCATTAAGTTTAGATTTACAAGCACAGCTTAACCCAAACAGAATGTGGCTGCGTAAACTGCTTAAAGGCAAATCGTTGATGTGAACCACAGATAAAAGCTAGCTTTTTATTTCCAAAAGCAAAAAGTTACATCGCTATAAGCACTCATCAAAAGAGGGATTGAAATAGCAATGTACAAAAAGAAGGAAAATAATGATTACCTATAAACGCGGAGCGATGGTCAAGTGTTATTGTCCTTGCTTGAGCAATTTGTTATACGCAATTATCACCTCAACATGAATGCTCTGCACTTTAACGATAACTTTATAAAGAGTATTCATAAATAATGCTTTCCATACATTAGAAAACCGCACTTCGATAACTTTATGCATAAAATATGCAACTGATAAAACAATTGATATTGTTAGAATATAAATAAATATTTTATTTTCTTCTGTGGCATATCTTGAAATGAACATATATCCAAAGTGAGCATGAATTAAATAGACTGGATATGTTAATGCACCAAGTGTTTTTGAAAATGGAAGCGTTAATAATTGAGCCTTTTTTGTATTTTGAAAAATAAAAAAAGCAAAGAAACTAATAATAATTAAGCCTACAATATATTCTGAAAAATTCACTCCCATCAACTCTGATTTTGATGCTGCTATATCTATTGAGTACAATAAACATAAAACAAAAGATATCATGGTTGATAGTATATTTTTCAACGACTTATTTAATTGTAACATTGCAAATAAAGCCCCTGCTGAAAAATAGGAGAAATACCCTCCTAGATACGGAAGATAATCATAACCAGTGATATAAGCAGCAAGCATTGCAACAGGCCATAACATAAATAACAGATTTAATTTTTTTTGCAAACCTATCATCAGTATAAAGAAAACGAGAAAGTAAAACTTTATTTCATATACTAAAGTCCAGTACACTCCGTCAACATGATCAATATCTAAGTAATTTTGTAATAATGTAAAATTAACAACTATTTGGCTCGGATATACTGACATTAAATCGCCACCCCAAAAAAATGCAAATAAGGAGGTGAAAATAACGGCAAACCAATATGAAGGATAAAGTCGCGTCGCTCTAGAAACGGCAAACTGAGCAGGTGTTCTATTTCTAGCAGAATGAAATATTACAAAACCACTAATCATAAAAAACAATTCAACGCCAAGGTAGCCATATTTAGTGAAATCAATAATCGAATCAACATGGTTTATTGAATCAATTTTTCCATTGGCCATACCATTAAAAGTATAGTGAAATAAAATAACAATTATGGCCGCGAAAAAACGCCCATAATCTAACAATTCTAATCTTCTCATCTGAAATATACTCTAATGATAGCTTTAGCGTATAACGCCCGCAGCTAGGGAATTACAAGATAGTCCCTGTGTATTTCTAAATAATAGATATACATGGTGCTATTAGATTTAATCTATTTCGCTAAAAATAACTAAATTCAACACCTTGCATGATATCAATCTATTACACGATTTAATCAAAAAAATGCCTTCACTCATTAAAAATAATTTCAAGAAAGCCTTAGCACTCTAATGATGACTGCGGTGTTACTGCTCGATGATAATCAACTATCACTCAAACCAAAATATCACTGAAACGGGTACATACCGCTGGTAACCTCATATTATAACGGGATCCACCAGCGCCACCCGATATGTCATCCCTGTAAAGCTTAAGCCTAGATCTTGGCTTAAGCTTTACTACCAAATGTGAAGTATGGTTTCTCAACAATTAACACTCGGAATAACGGTATAGAGAAAAAACAAAGCTAATGACTACCTATACTCTTCCAGCAAACCAGCGAGTTCTTTCTTAAAGCCACTACCCAATTTTGGATCGCGCAAACCGTATTCAACAAAGGCTTTCATGTAGCCTAGCTTGTCGCCACAATCGTGTGACTTACCAGTCATATTAAAAGCTTCGACAGTGTCAGACTCTATCAACATATCAATAGCATCGGTTAACTGAATTTCATCCCCTGCACCAGGTAACGTTCTCGCAAGTAAATCCCAAATTTTTTCAGACAATACATAACGGCCGACAACGGCTAAGTTAGACGGTGCTTGTCCAATTTCAGGCTTTTCAACCATATTAAATATTTTAGTCGAATCACCAGGATTAATCGTTTCACCACCGCAATCGGCAATACCATATTTATTGACTTGATCATCAGGTACTGGCGCAACCATAATTTGACTCGCTTTAGATTCGCGATATCGAATTAACATCGAAGCTAAATTTTCGGTGCGTTGATCTGCAGAATACGAATCTAAAATCACATCTGGAAGCACTACTGCAAATGGGTTATCACCAATACATGGCTTAGCACATAAAATAGCATGCCCAAGACCTTTAGCTTCTCCTTGGCGTACATGCATAATAGTGACATTTTTAGGACAAATAGCCTGCACTTCATGCAATAACTGACGCTTAACACGTTTCTCAAGTGTCGACTCTAACTCGTAAGATTTATCAAAGTGGTTTTCAATAGCATTTTTACTGGCATGAGTCACCAAAACGATTTCTTTAATCCCTGCACTAACACATTCGTCGACAATGTATTGAATCAATGGTTTATCCACCAAAGGCAACATTTCTTTTGGGATTGCTTTTGTGGCAGGCAACATACGCGTACCCAAACCGGCAACAGGAATAACAACTTTCATAAATATCCTTATTTAGCTAACGCTAAAACTAAAGTGACAAAATTAAAAAACTAAAATGGATTAAGCGCAGACTTCGTTTGCGCAGTGTCAGCAGGTAAATAACGTACTAACCAACATAAGGTTAAAATGGTTAAAAATAATAAAGTATTAGAGGGGGACTGCAGATGAAAGTCGACAGAAACATGCAACAACATGTGCACTATTGCCATTGCACAACCAAATGCGACGCCCTTGTAAAGTTTATTGTGACGTAAATACATAGTTCGACAAGCTAACCAAAATGAATAAAGTACCCATAAACCTAATATCAATGTCATTACCAGACCATACTCAAGGACAAACTGTATATATTCGTTATGAGCATGGTCGTAAAAACCAGAATAAAACTGTGGTTGGTATTGCGGGAATACAGTATAAAAACTTCCACCACCAGTACCAGTAAACAGATGTTCTTGAATAATAGGAAGGCTATCAATAACTACTTCATCTCGAGTTTCTGAGGCAAAAGAGGTGTCATTGAGGCGCTGCTTAACTTTCTCAACGCCAAAAATAGAACCCACAATCAATAAATCCAGAATAAAAATACTCACAACTAAAGGCTTAAACAAGGTTGCAGGACGACGATAAATAAACATCGACAACAGCGATACGGCGCCCAGAGAGGTAAAAAAACCGGCATTTCCCATACGCGACCGACTTAAGATTAAGCCAATAATCATGATCACTATTGCTAAACGTAAAATGAGTTTTCGACTGAATAATGTCGATAACAAATCAATTAACATCCCACGTAAATCGAACTCTTTTTTGGTTGTTTTTAATTCTGATAATAGCCAGCCAAAGGCAATAGAAAGACATAATGCTAGATAATTAGCAAAATGATTTTGATACACAAACGATCCACGGGCCCTATCACCATCGTGATAACCAAAAATAGGTGATACTTCAAGCTGCAACAAATTGAGTAAAGTGCCATAAAAAGCCTGTAAACAACCAGAAATAATGATGGCAATCAACAACCAACGTAATGCTTTAGCTTGCTGACAATATTGACTCACTAATAAAATAAACAGGGCATAACAAAAGGTCTTAAGTAATTGCTGTGCCGTCTGATATGGGTCAACAGTATCAATTAGCGGTATCCAATTAAATAATTGCATACACAAGTAGGCCTGCATTAATACTATGGGTAACAACAGCTTTTTTTGCCACTCGTGACGAAGTAATAACGCATCATGTTTAAAACAATATGCAACATGCGCAACAGCTAATGTAATAATAACAAATTCTAAAATCGCCAATGCCCAAATTCGATTACTACCTAATGGAATAGGCATCCAAATAATAACTGCACATAACGCTAACAACATAAAACGATTAAATAACCCAAAAGGCATCGTCGGATGGGAAATTCTATTATCCATTAGCGGCACATATCCAGTTTAATCCATTTATTAACGTCACCACTAACGGGCGTTGCATAAGCAAAATAAGTACAGATCACAGGGGTTAATTTATACTTCAAAGCCAGCGTTTTAAGATCGATAAACATTTCCCAATTAGCACTAGCTGCAATATAAGCGCTACTAAATACTTTTTGCTTTTGGGCCATGGTTAAACTAGGCCAATAAGCAAAACCAATTGCTAAAGTTTGATGTAACACTTCTGGAGCATATGGACCATAATGCAAGGCTTGCTCTAAATACGGCCAAGCTTGCACAATATCTTTCTGGATAAAAGCTAAATTGTACGCATAATCGCTGTAAGCATTTGGCCAGCTAGGTCGCAGAGTAATTGCATCCAAATACAGTTGATTAAACACTATAATATTCGGTTCTGCTTGTTGCGAAAACACCCCCCACTCCATTACTTTGGCTAGCGTTAACAAATAATGAGGGTTTTTGTCGTCAACACTAAAAGCATAATCAGCAGCCAATAATGCATTAGCATATTGTAACGATGTAGGTTTTGTACCTTGTTGCCATTGGTCAATATAAAAACGCGACTTAAAATGATATGCATTGGCTAAGCCCTTTTGCATCAACATGGGCAGTAAGCTTAACAATGCAAATATCATTAATGCGTAAACCATCATGCGAGGAGACAACTTTACCCATGTCATTAATCACCGCACTCCGCAAATAGTGCATTAGAAATATTATCTGGCACCAACGTCGTTAACGCATATGCATATTCTTGGCTAGTCAACTCTGTCACTATATTACTGGCTTGCATCAACTTTGGAGGACGGCGGTTTAATGAATGACAATCAGAAGCCATAATGGAATAAAGCTTTTGTTTAATAAAAAATTCACTCAATTTTTGTGGGCCTGGCCCCATGTCGCCAATTAATGACGCTGCGGTTAACTGAAATAAACAACCAGATCGAACAAAAGGGTTTATCCGTTCAGGGTGAGATTGTAATTCTCGGTTACGTTCAGGATGAGCAATCATAGGTAATACATTCCTTTCCAATAACCAACTAATCAACTTGTCTGTACCAGGAGGGATGTGACTACTAGGCAGCTCTAACAGCAACACATCTTTTTGCTGATAACGGCCTAGAAAAGGCAATTGTTGTTGTTCAATAAACAGCATGATTTCTGGCGTAATTCTTACCTCTGCGGCAGTGCGTATTTGCACATCTAAACTGGTTAATGCCAACGCCTCACATAACACGTCATAAGCCTTATTAATTGACTGCAAATTGTTGTTAAAAATGCCCAAATGAATATGAGGTGTGGCGACCATACGTGATACCCCTTGCTCAACAGCGAGCGCCACTAGACCAATGGCTTCATCAATAGATTTTGCCCCATCATCAAGATTGGGTAAGATATGGCAATGTAAATCAATCATGCCTTATTCTTCGCCTTAATCTTTTTGGTGGCAGAGTCTTTAATTGTAGAATCTGCGCCATAAGCTTGGTAGTAACCATAATCTCCTTGATATTGCAGTGCATCTTTAACATTGAATTGGTTTAACACTACGCCAAACACTTTAGCTCGAGCCTGATTTAACTTAGCTAATGTCAACTTAATCGCTTCGCTACGAGTATGTCCTGCTTTCACCACTAGCACTGTGGCATCGCATAATGAAGCTATAATTAATGCATCACTTACAGCATGTACAGGTGGTGTATCAATAATAATTTTACTGTATTGGGTTTTAAGCATTGTGAGTAATTCATCAAACTGACTAGAAGACAATAATTCTTGCGGATTTAACGGTACGGCACCTGCGGGCATAACATCCACATTAGGTCTTACTTCTTTTACAATACAATTATCCACACTGTCTGTACCCGATAATATATTAGCAAGACCGGTCTGGTACGTTGGTAAACCAAAGCGCATCCCTAAGCTAGACTTACGTAAATCAGCATCAATAATTAATACTTTTTCCATAGTGGCATAGGCAAATGCTATATTCATTGATGTCGAGGTTTTCCCTTCATTAGGAGTGGATGATGTCACCTCAATGGTCGATAACTTATTACCCATGGCCATCAATGACAAAGAAGTCCTAATGGTACGAATAGCCTCCGCATGCAGAGGTAAACTCGTATCATAAAAAGCAAAATTAATGTCTTCATAACTGGTGCCTTTTTTGGCTTTAGGCACGTAACCTAACGACCTTTGTGACAATATTTTTTCAACATCATCACTAGTCTTAATCGTGTCATTTAACGAATCCAAAGCTAAAACTAATACAATAGCAAAACCTAAACTTGCCATAAATGCTAAAATAACAATCATTTTTTTCTTTGGTTTTTCAGGTGATAACGGTTCAACGGCACGGTCAGTAAATCGTGCAACTGGTGAATCAAAATCCCCTGTGACTGCGGTTTCTTTTTGACGAGCTAAAAAGCTGTCAAATAACTGCCTGTTGGTGTCAACTTCACGCAATAAACGCTGATAGTCGATATCCTTGGTACTCAAGTTTTGATACGCAGTTTTAGCTGAATTGAATTGCGATTCTAGGGCTTTTAAATTTTGCGCTGCAGTTTGCGCTTCATCTTCAATCCCTTGGACTAACCGGCTTATCTGCTTATGTAAATTTTGCTGTACGGTATTAAGCTCAGCTTGCGCAGCAATCATTTTAGGGTGCTTTTGACCATAAACTTGTTGTAATTCAGACACTTTTCGTTCAACTAACACCACTTCGCGTTTTACATTCTGTATTGACTGATGTGACGTCACTTCAGGTAAGCTTTCTAGACGACTAATGTCAGTGTCGCCATAACGTTTGACCACTGCCATAAAGCTGTCGGCTTCGGCTTTACGCGATCTTGCCACAGTAATCTCATCACTTAAACGCTCTAACTCTTTGGCATCTAATGCCGTAACCCCTTCTACGTCTATCAAACCATTTTCAAGCTTAAATTGTTCTAATCTATATTCAGACTGGTCCAAATTTAAGCGTAAGCCTTCTAAACGCCCCCCTAACCAAACATTAGCCTTCTGGGTCATTCCAAGCTTAGCTTCTAACTGACTTATAATGTAGGTATCACCCACAGCATTAGCGACTTGAGCTGCAAGCTTTGGGTCTGTACTTTCGTAACTAATATACGCCAGCTGCGTTTTACGCACAGGGGAAATACTGATACTTCGAGCGAAACTGTTTATTAATTGATGTTTGGCAATGTCTCGATTTACTATGCTATCACCCGTGGCCACTTCTTTAGGAATAAAGTTTAGCTGAGATTTAAGCTTAGAAAACCAACTTGGTGGCCGGTTAAAAGCCGGGTGATTAATTAAATCAAGATCATTAAATACCCGTTCAGCAATACTACGAGATTTAATGATTTCAAACTGAGTTAAGTAGTATTCTTGTTGACCAGAATTAATCCCATAGACTTCATCAATTTTAATAGCCTTAGCCTGCTCCGACTCAATCAATAATGTCGATGAAGCCCTATAAGTTGGCGTAATACTTAACACCACAAATATGGTTAACGCGGTAACTAACAATGTGAAAGCTAAAATTCTCCACTTAAAACGTAATATTGGTAAAAGCAGTTTTTTAACATTAATAAGCTGGTCCATTTGCATTGTTGCTGGGCTAATAACATTGTCTGAGGAAGCTCTTTGTCGTCTTTCTTGGAAGATCATTAAAAAAATCTCTGTTCAATAGTGATGGTATCGCCGGCTTGAATGGCACTATTAATGGTGCCCTGTTCAGACTCTACTTTGCTACCCTCACGAGAAATTGAAATTTTTTCTTGTGAGGCCCGTTCGGTTAATCCACCAGCTAAGGCAATAGCTTGGTTTACAGTCATTCCAGGCTGGTATGGATAACCACCAGGTTTTTTAACTTCACCATGAATATAAAATGGCCGATATTCAACCATACCTACAAACACACTAGGCTCAATAAAATAATCGCCTTTTAAACCATCATAAACCAACTTTTCTACCTGTTTAATAGTTAAACCATTCAATTCTAGTGCCCCCAAAAAAGGGTAGTTTATGGTGCCGCTATTGGTAATTTTAGTTTCGAGTGTTAATGCGTCTTCACCATACACTTTAATGATAATAGTATCGCCAGCCCCTAATTGGTAACTTTGAGTTTGAGCGCTGGCAAGCGTAGGCTGTATAAGCAGCAATAAAAACATAACAGAAAAAAATAAATGAGATAAATGCTTCATGGGATCCCTATAAGGTCATTTCGACATTGATGAAATACACGTTACGGTCAAACACATACTGTTCATCATTAGAATCAACTTCAGAAATATTGACTCCAGCCTCTAAAGTTAACCAACGACTAACGTTATAATTAACAGAAAATAGGTAAAGCTTACTTTTATCTTCACGATCTACGCCAGTGTAAATGTCATCAAAATGACTGTAACCAATGGCTGAAGAGAATAAATCACTCCACTCGTGGTTCCACTTAACGCCATAACTAGTTTCCTTTACATAATCTCCGAAACCATTAGGATCTCGGCTAGTACGGCCCGTGGTAAAATCAAACACCGAATATGTAAGAGGTTTCCAAGAAACCTTAGCCTCCCATGACAAACCGCTAAAGTCTTCACGTTCTTTATTATCAAAACTTTTTCGCTGGTAACCGACTTTTATACTTCCTTCTGAAGCAGCCGTAGCCTCCCACTCGACCCCTAACCTTGCTGTATTAGTTTTACTGTCACGGTCACCAGTTGGATCCATCGAATCATAGGCGGTATCAACACTTTGAAAATCAGCAAAAATACTGGTTACAGACCGAGTATCGTAATAAAATGTAGCGCCTAAAGTCGTATCATCAAAATTACGATATTGAGTTATAGTTTCATAATTACTGTACTCTTTACTATAAAGTTCAGCATTAACTCGAACCCTCGCTGGCGTTGTTTTTGCACCGTATTCATAAAACCCTCCGGCGCTAAACACATCATAGGTATTAGGTTCCTCTTGAATATAGCCGCTATTCCCCTCAAAAACACCAGTACCACGATCTTCGTGACCAGCAACGTACATAGCCTCAAAATTAAAACGGTTAGACTGGTTTAACTCAACTTCAGAACTAGCCCGAAGTAAAGCATCTAGATAGTTATCATCACTACTACTAAAATAATCACCGTATTCAAACCCAAGCTCTAACGTATGAATATTGTTACCATCCAATAGCTGAGCTTGTACTGCTGGGGTAACAGTTAAAATCCAACTGTCTTGAGTATCCACTGAAGCACTGCTGATATTATCATCATATTTAATACCACTATTTAAACCTGGTATAAAATCAATACCCGATTCAGTTTGAATCATGCCAGCTTTTTCATCGGCTGCAAATACAGGGTTAATAAGTACTAATGAGGTAATAACAGTAGCAATGTGACTCAATTTAAACGGTATGTTCATGACTAATATCCTTATAAAAAATGTATGAGGGGAAAACAACACTTACGCTATAGTGCCCAAGAGCAAAATTTAAAACTTGAATTAGCTGTGTTTGACTTTATAAGCCTTAGGTTTGGCCTACAAAACATTAACAGAATGTCAAAAGGGCAAACATCATCCGAAAGACTAATAAATAATCGTCAGAAAAGGGATAAAAAGGTTAATGAATAAATAACCTACGGAATATTTAATAAACATTTTTACCGACAAAGCCTTTAAAAAAAGTCAAAAATACAATCTTTATATCCCACCACAATGACCAATTACGAATATAATCAAGATCATATTCGACCCGCTTCTCCATTTTATTAAGGGTATCCGTTTCACCGCGCCAACCATTAACCTGAGCCCAGCCGGTAATACCCGGTAGAACTTTATGTCGGAGCATGTAATAACTTACTAACTTACGATATTCTTCATTATGAGAGACAGCATGAGGACGTGGACCTACTACTGACATATCTCCCATGAGGACATTAAAAAATTGAGGTAATTCATCTAATGATGTTTTTCGTATAAATGCACCTACATTAGTAATACGGGCATCGCCTTTTTTAGCCTGAATAACCTTATCTGTATTTTCAGTTACCGTCATTGAACGAAATTTCCATACTTTAATTTTCCGGCCATCTAAGCCATAACGATCTTGCTTAAAAATAATTGCCCCGGGTGATGATATATAAACAGCTATAGCGACAGTAATGAGTACAGGTGATATAGCCACTATGGCACATAAACTAAAAATGATATCAAAACTACGTTTGTAAAAACGCTTCATTCCAGCAACTGGAGACTCAAAAACACTTAACGTATCGACTTCACCAACACTGCCAATGCGAGCATGCATTAAGTTTTTCAACAAAAAGTCGGGGGTAATTAACACATCAACAGTGCTGTCTCCGAGAGTCAGAATAATATCGGCTATACGTTTTTCAGCCAACATAGGCAAACAAACATATAATTTGTGTATATTACCCGCACGAGCCAACTGGACAGCATCGTCTATAGAACCTTTTAATAATGACGCATCAAGGTTTTCAATACGCTTCGGTTCTCTATCATCAAAAAAACCAACGCATTCAAAGCCTAATTCGTCATGTTTGAATATTTCATCATATAAGAGCTTGCCAGTTTGTGTTAATCCAACAATTGCAATTTTTTGAACATTATAACCTTTTATTCTGCGAATACGTTTTATCTCTCTAACACAAAAACGCCAACTGACTAATAACACAACAGAGAGAAAATACCAGCCACCCATAGCGATTCGCGAATAAGTATCACTGTATTTAAACAAAAATAAAACTAAAGTCATTAATAAAAATGCAAAGGTTACATTAAGCAATATTATTCTACACATTGTAGAGAAGCGGCCTAAGCGCCAAGAACGATATAACCCTAATGATTCACCAACATAACTAAAAAAGAATAAGACACCAATTAGAACTAACAAATAGTCCTTATCGAAACCAATATTATAGCCACGCATCATAATTAATAATGAAAATGCGATAATAGCAATGTCGAAAATTCGTAATAAAAAATTCGATCGTACGCCAGTGAATTGAAACTTTGATGGTCTATCCATTAGAGCCTCTTAAGATAATATTTAATCTTTTTAAAATTGATTGATGTAACAAAAATGAACTTGAAGGAAATAAAATTGAATAAATAAAAGCTTTTATTAACTTACGTTGTTTTAACAGGTTAACTATCTCGAGGTATTTATATGATCGTAGAAGATTTTTAGTACGGGTAACTTGCGCGATTTCAGTAGTTTTATCAAAACAAAAACAATTAACTAGTTTAGTATCTGCATCAATCAATGTACTTATATGATGTAAGTTTAAAACACTTGATATTGAATCGCCACGAACATTATAAATGTAGCCAGAATATTTAACGACCTCTGCATTAGCAGAATTAGCTAAACAGTTGGCGAGGAAATAATAATCTTCTCCAACTCTAACTTCGGGCCAATACTTAACCCCTTTATTTTTAATAAAACTACGTTTAAAAACGGGCTTTAAGTAACCAGTTGATTTTACCTTTGAAAAAATGAGGTTGGTATTAATCAAGAACGAAAGAGAAAACTCACCCAAAGGAAGATCTGATTTACTATAATAAGGTATTAAATCTGAGTCAGAATTTAGTTTCTGATAAAAATTATCAAGAATAATATCAGTTTTATCATTTTTTAAAGAAAGCAAAGTCGATAATCGATCAGGTAACATATCATCATCAGAATCAAGTACGGCTATCCACAGACCTCTTGCCGCATCAAAACCCGCATTTCTTGCTCCACCTGGCCCAGTATTCTTTATGTTTTTAATTAACCGAAGACGAGGGTCATTAATATTTTGTACAACAGAAATGGTATCATCAGTCGAGCAATCGTCAATGACGATAACCTCAACACTTACACCGACTTGATTTAAAGCAGAAAAAATTGCAGTTTCAATAAAATCAGCAGAATTCCAAGCAGCTATTACAATAGAAACATCTATATCATTTTCAATCACGGTATTCATATATATTTTTTAAACCGTCCTTTTGACCAAAGACCATAAAAGAAGCCAAGCCCATGAAAAAAATCACAAATTGAATCTAGAAATGATTTTTTAGGATTAATAATATTAACTGGAAGCCAGATAAAAGATTTTAAAATATACGCATTACCTTTAAATAAGCATGTTAAAAAGGTATAAATTTTTGACTTAGTCGAAGATTCAATTGCATAGCCTGTTGCACCATGCCTAAAGCTTCTATCCATTACCCAAGTTACTGTCATTCTCGAATCAACTACATTTTCATAAACTAATGCATTCGCATCCCAATAAAGAGTAGCTCCTTGCTTTGTAGCCCGAAGAAAAAGGTTTTTATCTTCTCCCCCTTCTGTTAGTTGCTCATTAAAAAATAGATTATTATTATTAAAAAATTTCACATCCATAAGCACATTATTAGTGGCTGCCCATGAAATAGTTTTGTTGTGAGCAAACTTTCGTTCAGAGAAAATTGAAGCAAATTTAAACGAATTGTTGGCCGTCTGAGGAAAAATGGGGATCTGTGGGCCAGTAACAGCATTAGCATTATAAGATTTTTGCGTTGACATAAGATGATTTAACCAGAATTTTTCTGGATAAGCATCATCATCTATAAAAGCTAAAAAAGAAAAATTATTATCAACTGCATATTTAAGAGCTGCATTTCTAGCAAATGGGATACCTAAACGACTCTCTAAACAATGATTTATAATAAAATCATTAGATCTATATTTACCAATTAGGTTTTGTATTTCTGTTGAAGCTGTAATAGAATTTTCTAGAATAAGCAACTCGAAAGTAAAATTATTCACTTCAAGAGATTTAACTTTTGAAATGCACTCTTCTAGGCTATTCATTCTAGACCCAACCGAAAGGCAAGTAACTAGAACATTTCTCATTTCAATGGTCTCATAATTATGAAATAGAAAAAATTATAAATAATTTTAAAAAAAGTTGATACCTTAGGAAGGTCACTATTAAACAATAATTTAAAACCAATGAAGTCGAATCTTAGCGCAAATTTAACTGTTAGATACGAGTAAAAAGAAAACTTTTCATCCATTTTATATTTTACAAATTTTTTAACTGCATTATCAAGAATAAATTCTTTACTCATTTTAAGAAATAAGCTGAACTGATCAAAGTTATTTTTAATTGATAATGACGTTCCCCAGTCATTGCTAGACGTAAATATATTGACACCTTCTCCATAATCAACTCCAGACTTTAAATCCATAGTGACTATGTTACATTGAGAAATTAAATGAAGCCACATTAAATGATCTTCACCTGCAACAGTCAATGTTTCATCAAAACGTAAACCATTAAGTATTTTACGAGAGAAAACGATTGTTGAAGTTTGACAAAAATAAGTTTCAATTAAATTAACAAAGAAAATTTTTGCCTTAATTTCAATAACTAAAGATTGCTCAACTTTATATTTATTGACATAATCATTTATATAAGGATTTTCTACAAAGTAGCTATTTTCATTATCAAACCGCTGATGATCACAGAAATAGAAATCACTTTCTTTATTTAGATAAAACATCGCCCGACTAATATGGTCGTCATGCCAAATATCATCAGAATCCAGAAAAGCAATATAATCAACGTTCAAAGAATCAGCCAAATCAAGTCCAACGTTTCTAGCTTTGGCTGGGCCTGAATTTTCTTGATTAATAATTTCAATTTCTATATTTTGTATTTTTTCTATATTTATTAACTCTTTCTCAGCATTAATTGGAGACTCATCATCAATAATAATAATAGTAATTCTTATGTTATCAATGTCAGACTGTGAAAGAATCGAATTTATTGAATTACGCAATAATCCGGATTTCTTTTGATAAAATGGAATAATTACAGCTAAATGCTTCATCCGATACCCCTAACGATTTTGCATTTTGAACTTAATGCTTCCAAAGCGTTAACAGAATTTCTTTCAAAAACACTGTCAGAACTCAAAAAAGCATCGTCAATTATAAAATTCGATAATGTTTTAGCTGCATTATTAACGAAAATGGAATTGATCATTTTTAATTTATTTTGAACATAATTGCTACGTTTTCCGGTTGCTTGTAAACCCGAAAATGAAGACCAGAAATCTAGTATAGAAGAGTTTGGACAGTCATTGAAGGATAATGATAAATCCATCGACTCAGCCCAATCGAACCATTTATTGCGATGAATAGCTACTTTGGGTTGAATAGGAATCCAAGGAACTCGTAATGTATCGGCAAGTATTACGCCATGCATCGCTTCTGAAATAATAAAATCACAACTCTTAATCATAGAAAGTGTGTTTGTTACATTTGGTTCTGTAGGATCTAAGTAAACTAGGCCAGCAACTTCACAAACTTCTTTCCAGCATGCTCGAGGAATACTCTGATAGTGAGGCATAAAACCAATTCGACTAACTCTATTTGGTGACTGTATATGTGATGGAAATTTGAGATATTTAACTAAAATAGCAGCATCAGTTATCACTTTAGATTTATCAATATTGAGTAGTTGAGCTGTTCTTGGACCTCTAACAAACGTAATATCCCAACTACCATCATGAACATTAGGAATTGGTGTATAACCACCATATCCGGAACCCATCACTATTTTTGTTGCATCTTTAGGATAATGATCCCAAAGAATTGAACCAACACCTAAGAATAAAGTGCTTTCGTCCTCATCAAAAAACCCAGGTTCAATTAAATTACTCCATAAATATTTGTTTAACTCATCACCAAAGTTTGGAGGGTTTGATTCAAAAAAAGTCAATTTCAAAAAATTATCCTTATTTAATTATTGTTAAAAAAGTAAAGTTCCCAATCGATGGAATTATTTTAAATCGACGAGAAAAAAACTCTAAAAAACCGATATAAAAAGCTATCAGCGATAAAGAGTAGATAACTATATAAATGTAAATATTATGAATAAAACCAGTAAACAAAAATTCACAAAGAAAGTTAGCCAAGATTAATGACAACGTAGAGTTAAATAAAACTTTAAAGTATGAACTAGTAGAAAAACAAATAAACCGCCTAACTAATATCAACGATGACATATAATTAACAAATTTAAAAAACACTAAAGAATACAAGAAATATTCCATGTTGTATGATGCTAAAGTCATATATATTGGAATAGAGATAGTAGCAACACATACTTGAATTTTCGATAAATGACGAGCGCCACCAAGTAATATAATAAAATTCCTCTGTGGTACACCTAAGGACACAATCAATGCGATTATACAAAAGAAATTGAATATTTTAATTGACTCTACCCATTTATTGGTAAATAAAATATTGAACATTGGTTCGCTAAAATAATAAGCCAAAAAAATCAATGGCAACATCAACCACCAAGTAACAGCCGTTAGCTTTATAAATTCGTTACTTTTATCAACTTTAACATCATTAATATTTTTAGAGATCTTACTTAAAGAAACTTCATTTATCGTACTAATAAAAATATCTACTATTATGTCATATAGACGTTTTGATAAATTAAAAAAACCTAACTCTTTAACACCTAAAAAACTCCCTACAATAAATGATTCAGCTTGAATGAATAAATTTGTAAATCCATTCACAAATGTAACAGGCATTGAAAACTGATACATATCCTTAATAATTTCAAAACTAAAATATAATAAAGTTTGATCTCTAAATTTAATGTATAAAAAAATAAAACCAAATAATGAAATAATGATTTGACTACATACCAAAGCCCATACACCAAAATCTAACTGCAACATAACATATACCGTTATAGCTGAAGACAAAGTACAAATAACTGTTCTTATAGCTAGTTGGAAATAATATTCATATTTCACACAAAGGGTATTATATACATTTACAAAGCAATCAAATAAGACTTTTACAAAAAGTAACATGACCATATTGTTAATAGTTTCAGTATAAAAATCAAATTCAAAAAAATAAAAAAACAATAATAATAAAGAAACTAGAACAATTGACATAAGAACATGAAACCAAATAACAGTAGAGATCATTTCGCTTGTTATGTATTCACTCTTAAATAAATTATCTCGCCATCCTGTAGGTAAAAATGAAGAAACTAGAAAAATCAATGTTAATGCTAATGCCACCTCGCCAAAGGATTCAGGGTCCAGAATCCTAGCACTGTAAACAAATACAATAAAATTAAGAATTGGCGGAAAAAATTTACTTATAAATAATGCAAACATAGAGCTTTTATTTTTCATTTAAAAACCTAATCTTAAATTGCTCCAATAAATTGCTTGTAATAAAGAAAAACACATCTAACCGGCAAAACAAAACTGATATTGAACGCAGTATATTTCTATTTTTAATTGCTGTATAAAACTCGATCCATTTTATTTTTTTATTTATTGAGTAATACAATTTATAAAATAATGAGTGAACCTTAGTGTCATAATCAAAATCATTTATTAAGGATAAGTTACAATCTCTTAAATATGTTAAATCTTCAACTGAATGTGTTGCAGAAAGAGAATCATCCCTTACGACTGTAACGTACCCACATGCTTCGACAAGTATAAAGCGAGCGCCATGCAATAGTAACCTTGAATAAAACTCAAAGTCTTCTCCAAGCCTCATCTCTTCTTTATATTTTATTTGATACTTCTTAATAAAACTAAGTCTCAATAGTGGTTTCAAAAAACCAAGTTCTTTTCTATACTCATCTTTTTTAGTTATATTTGACTCAACAAAATAATATATATCAACAAGTAGTGGGATTTCAACATTTAACATTTTTGATAATGTTGCAGGGTTATTTTCAAAAGTTCTAAATTGATCGTCGCCAATTATTTCATAACCATTATCATATGTTAATAATGATTCAAATCGATTTTCAATCATAAAATCATCTGAATCTAACACAGTAACCCATTCTGTATCACAAATTTCAAGTGCTCTATTTCTTGAAAAAGAAGGTCCCATATTTTTATCATTAGTAAGAATTTCAACTTTAGCTTCTAAAAAGTATGTATTATTAATTATTTCAAGTGTTTTATCTGTTGAGAAATCATCAATAACAAATATTTTTTTGACGAATGATTGATTTAAAGCTGAATTAATACATTTTACGATTGAATCTTCACAATTATAGGCCGCAATTATAACTGAAATACTATTATCCATTAATAATTCTCAATATGGTTTAAGCCCAAAGATTTTAAATTAACCCCTAGATGAAAGGTTCCGCGCATTAACCAAAAGTGAAACTTATCATTATCAAAAAAATGTAATAAACAAAGAGCAAAGCAATACGTTAATTTTGATAACGATATTATAAAACATTTAAATTTACTTAAACCACGATTATCATCTAAATTTAACTGTCCAAAAGACTGACCCATTCGAAGCTTTCTTTTCAAAATCCATTTTTTGGTAAGTCTATTTTCTGGAACAGGCTCTTCAACAATCGCCATTGGTTCGAAAACTAATTTAGCGCCACTTTCATACATTTTATAAAAAAAATCTGTGTCTTCGCCACCAGTTCTTCCATAATCTAAATTAAAACGTAAACCATCAGTTTTGGATAAATTTATTAAGGTATTTCCCGTATACCCCGTCTGAATTTCATTATTAATGAACACTGGTTTATGCGAATGAAAATCATTGTTGAGTATCCATTTAGGTGTATGATCTTGATAAATTGCATTTACAGGACCAAAAACAACATCAGCATTTTCTGTTTCTAATTTTTTCAGCATCAATGAAAGCCAATTATTTGATGCTACTTGATCATCATCAATAGTTAAAAAAATTGGGCTCGTTGTATGATCTAAACAAGCATTTCTAGCAATAGAAATATTTCGTTTAGGTGCATGAATATATTTTAAAGTTAACTTTAATTCTAACGCTAAGCCTTCGATATATTCTCTTGCACAAGCCGTTTCATCATTATCAGCAACAACTATTGTAATTGTGACATCTTTAGGTATAACTTGTGCACTAATAGACTCTAAAGTTAACCTAATTTCAGGTCTTTTATAGGTACAGATGCCAATACATACTTCCATAACTAATCCTATCTATATAAAATTTTTGAAATTAATTTTCTGCAGAATCCAGCCGACCAACCAAAATGCATAAGTGCAGCAGTTGGTCCAGACAAAACAATAAATAATTTTTTATTCTGAATTGACAGTAAAACACCATAAGCTAAACACAGACCTAACCAACTTATAAATGGTAATGCAAAAATTATATTTATTGGAAATAATAAGCAAAGTAGTAATATTGGGAGAACAGACAGTGGTATAAGTTGTCGAATTTTTGGGATTTGTTTATGTTTAATAACATTAGAAGCACGACCAATTCCATAGCGGTAATATTGTTTAAATAGCCCTATAAAATCACTTCTAGGATAGTAAGTCATAAAGGTTGATGATGTTAGCCAAATTTTAAATCCTGCTTTAATTAATCTAAAATCTAATTCAGCATCTTCGTTTGCAACGAATAATTCATCATAACCACCAACATCAGTGAAAGCAGAAACACGCATTAAAGCATGATGACCATGTTCTACCCACTTCCCCTCATTGCTAATATTGCGATGTGCCGAACCGCCATTACCTAGTTTTGAGTTTTGCGTTATAGCAAACATATTCTGTATAGCTGTTTTACCGACGGTATCCATTGCTATTACCACAGAATCTGCATCCGTTACTTCAGCCGACTGAATTAACTCAGTTACAAAGTTATCAGGATAATCGGCATGTGCATCAATACGAATAAAATACTTACTATCAAACCCAAAAAGCTTAATAGCAAGGTTTATACCAGCACTTTGAATTTTCTTTTCGTTAAAAATCAACTTAATATTAGAATTTACAATGATACAATCTTTGACTATCCGCTGAGTACCATCTGAACTTCCACCATCCGCAACAATAATTAAACTATTCTTATTTTTGCAAAATTGATGTAACAATCGACCGATATGTTCTGCTTCATTTAAGCAAGGAATAATGATCAGAATTTTTTGTTTATCCATTACTTAAAAGTTCCTGATGAGTCCTTTTTCCACTCTGCTAATGCTCTAACAAGTCCATCATCAAATGTTTTACCATTATCCACTAGCCACTGAGGGTATATGTTGGTTGATTGCACCAATTTCATCACTCTATCTGGGTGAATTCCAATATTTAGTGCATTGAATAATTTGAATGCTTTAGCCGCTGCCAACACAATAAACTTGGGGACAAGAAATGTATTAACTTTTGGGAAGTGTTCTTTCGTGAATGTGTTAATAATATCCTCTAAGGTATAGCCATGATGGTAAGCACCATTAAAAGTAACTTCATCATTATGAGCCCCTCTGGCGAATTCGATGGCATTCAGCAAATCACCAACGTAAATACATGCTTTGATCGTATCTTTACGTCCAGGGTAAATAAACCAACCTTTAGACAATAATGTAGCTAATCGAGTGAAATTACCTCCTTCCCCATGACCAAAAACAACAGCAGGCCTGACAATTGTCAGTTTATAATTACTATCAAATTGTTGCCAATCACGATGGATTCTTTCAGCTATCTTTTTAGAATAACCATAAGAGGATGTAGGCTTTAAGGCCGTAGTTTCTACTTTTTGATCTTCACCAGGACCATATACAGAAATTGAACTCGTGAAAACAATTTCTTTTATATTGCATTTTTTAGCATATTTACATACTTCAATTGCACCAACTATATTAGTTTCATAGTATTCATGATGTTCATGTCCCGGCGTAGTGTGGATTGCAGCTAAATTATAAATAACATCAATATTTTCATACACCTCTAAAGATGCTAAATCTCTTACATCAGCTTGAATATATTCAACATTTTTTACAATATTTTTTGGCGGTTTTATATCAATAGATATTATTCTGTCTACAGTATTATCCAATGAGCAGATCAAATGGTTACCAATAAAACCTGAACCACCAAAAACAATTACTTTTTTACCAACATCATGCAACATTAACAATTCTCCTGCTTACAGAACTAAATGAAATCCAAGCCAAACAAATCAGAAACTGAGCTAATGTAAATTGTCTTAACAGAACAGCTTCAAGGAAAGATTGCGTAAAGAAAAAGAAGAACACAAATATTGACAAAACCAATAATGGATTTGTAAAGTCATAGTTTTTATAAAGTTTTTTTATAAGTAGAATAAGGCCTACTACATAGATAAAAAAACCAACAAAACCTAATTCAACCCATATATTAATAAACATATTATGAAAGTTAAATCCCGAACCTGACTCTACTTTCGCGTACTCCCAGATATCTTCAGCAACCATATTATTTATAACGAAAACACTTTGATACCCAGAACCTAATATAGGGTTTTCAGAAATCAAATCTAAACCTCTTTGCCATATATAAGTTCTTCCTGTTAATGTAGGATCCTTCCCGATATCATACATAAATTCGTCAAAAAAACTTTGAGTCAATGAATAAATCGCTATTCCAATAATTGAAATAAGTATTGCCACCATAAAAAAATTAACATTTAATCTCAAATAAAATGTAATATTTTTAGTTTGGTACCACATAAATAAATACATTAAAAATAGCGACATAGATACTGATAATGTGGTGCCAAATGATTTTGCTTTTAATAGAACCAATACAGCAAGGAATAACAAAATTCCGCCTAGAATACGTGATAATCTATTGGTTTTTTCACTATAAAAATACATAACAACACCAACACCAACCCCAATAGCCGTATGTATAGCCAAATAATTCTTACTTGAAAATATTCCAATTAAACTTATTTCACCAGTCATTCCATTTAATGCAACACGATTGGAAGCAAGACTTGCGCCCATTGCAATAATAAACGTAAAAACCAAACAGTTAAGTAGTAAGTTTTTATCTACTCGGCAGATCAACACTATTGAAAATACAGTTGTTAATAATAATTGAACTCCACCTCTAAATGCAATCATGGAAGTATCGGACCAAAAAGATGATACTATAGCAAGACATGGGATAATCAATAACGCCCTATATCTCAACAAGATTCGATAGCTCTCACTAATATTATTAATCAAAATAGAACCGCCACAAACAATAAACATCAACGCAGCTAAAGAACCAATAGTTGAATTAAATACTAATGAGAAAAAGAAAGAAAATACAACAAATATTAAGATAACATCTGTTCTTAACAACTTATAGTCATTCATAATTATTAATTTTTACTTGAATTATGTTAGTTAAAGAAATAGTATCAACGAAAATGTATAATGAATTTGTTATTAAATCATGAAAAACTCACTATCTAAGAAAATCTCAACTGCTCGCGTAATTTGCATTTTAAGTTTGATTTATGTACATTTTCCACCTCTATATGGCGAAATAACAGATGTAAATAATTTCAAAGATTATTTTATTATGCTAATAAGTAATCTTATTGGCAGGTCTAGTGTTCCATTGCTCAGTATTGTTAGTGGTTACCTTATCGTTACTTCCATTTCAAAATACAAATACACTAAATTATTAAGAAATAAAACATTGACGCTATTAGTACCTTTAGTGGCATGGAACTTCTTATCACTGACTAAAGACTCACTACTTGGCACATCCCCACTGGAAGATAAAAATGTTCTAAACTACTTACTTTCCATATACGATACGCCGGGTATTCTACCTTTATATTTTTTAAGAGACATATTTGTATGTGTAACACTATCATTTTTATTATTACGGTTAACATCTGGAATAAAATCAATTGTTACCTTTGTTTTATTAATAACCTTATCAATATCTAATTTAAACAATTACTTATTTATTAATGATAAAATTATTATTTTCTTTTTTCTTGGAATGGTCATAGCTAAAAACAAAAATATCTATGTTGAACAATTTGAAAGCCAGTTATTGTTCACTGTTAGTTTAATTTTATTAATAGTTTCAACAAACTTATTAATCTTTATCAAACCTGAAAACTTACCTGATGAGGTTCAAACTATAATATCTTTAACATCTAGAGTTTTTGGGGCAATAATCTTTTGGAATATAGCTTGTTTTTTAACGAAAAAATTCAATATAGGGAAATATAGTTCAGTCATATTTTTTACATTTTGCTCCCATACTCTAATAATCAGTTTTATATGGATTATAGCAAAGAAGCTTCACATTGAACCAATGACATACAGTTACGTAACACTCTTCATCATCAGTCCAATATTAGTATTTATTATCTCTCTTATGATTTATAAACCTTTTCTTCGCATATTTCCTAAAGCCCAAATTCTATTGACCGGTAAAAGATGACTGCAAATCTGCCCATGCAAACCGTGTGAGCAAAGGAACATCTAAAGTTGAACTCCAATAACAAAACTTTAAGGTACTGACTTAAATCAAAATCGGATCGGTTTCATTTAGTCTTTCAAATTATGTCGTTTAACTAAGCTCTAGCATTGAAAATTGACGGTAGCATACTCAACAAACACTAGAAAAAAGACACGCTACCGCCACTAGATTACAGCTTCCAGATTGCTATGATTCATTTCAAATTGTTAACATTTTATGAATTAAACGAAACAGTAGAAAATAATCCCTTTCGACCCTATAGGACAAATATAAAAATGAGAATACATCGATAAAATATGAAGCAAAATCATAGGGTTTACGGCTTCAATACTGTTATCACAGACTTCATTCCTTGTTTAAATTGTCCATTTCTACTTTCTGTTTTGCATTATTCATCTTTAATAATGTTATGAGTATATGATATACAGCAATTTAATGACAGTTTTTTGACACTCACCATTAAAAGGTCAGTTTTATGACAATTTGTTCAGTCAGAAATCAAAGTACTGAAAAAACATTCCTTTAGCAGTAGTTTAATTTCAGACTCTTTTGGCATAGACCAGCTATAAATTTACTTATTTGTCTTCAAATTGGATTTACAAAAATCTGTTTACATTGTTTCTTTTGCACCATAAATGTTATTTTAAATAATCATGTGCACTATTTTTGTGCCTGTAAATACAATTATTTTGTTATTACTTATGAAAAAATTTCTTTTATCACAAGCATGATCAACCACAAAGCTATTGATTTAAAACAATAAATAAAAATAAACTGTAAATAACTCACAAAAACCAGCAATACTACTGTCTACAAAAATGACTAAAATCAATTTACAACCTATTTACATAACAACAATCATGCCAATAATTTGACGCCGCCACCAATTGTGTTTACTAACAAACTTGGTTTTGATTTGAACAGGCTGATTTCGATCTAATCTCAGACAATTTGTTATTTTTATGTATATACTCTAGTAAGTGGCGTCATTTTATTGTCGCTCTTTTACTAACTAGCTTATGATGTGGCCGTTATTGCATAAATTTATGTTAATTAGTTACAGTGTTATGATTAACCATCATTTTTGTAGGATTTACGTATCAAGCTAATTTTGTTTTATAGGGATAAATATCGTCACTGGCTTATCTTGTCAGTGATTTTTTCGGCTGTGTGTATTGCCAACATAACCAACGACCTATTTACACCCGATTTTTTTAAACAAGTAGAGATCCGCTATGGCACTGAAAGTGTAGAAGAATTTAGTGACTGGCATGACATCATAAATGAAGGTTCTCTAGTAAGTGATTACGATAAGTTACTTTTAACTAATCAGTTCGCTAATCGACGGATTCGTTTTGTGAGTGATAGTGAGCATTGGCACAAAAGTGATTATTGGGCAACACCGCTTGAATCATTAGGCACTAAAGGTGGTGATTGCGAGGATTTTGCCATATTTAAGTACTTTACTTTAAAAGCAATGGGCGTAGATGAAAGCAAAATGCGCTTGATGTATGTGCGTGCATTATTGATTGACGAGCCACATATGGTACTGATTTATTTTGAAACCCCAAAATCGATGCCCCTGGTTTTGGATAATTTAAAAACTAAGATTTTACCTGCTGACCAGCGTCGTGATTTAAAGCCAGTCTATTCATTTAATGGACAAGGATTATGGTTAGCAAAAGCACAAGGGTTAGGCAGCACAAAACCATCCAGCGGTGGTACAAAAAATTGGACTGATTTAATCAATCGAATTGAAAACGGTGAATAATCCAACTAAAGGATCTGGAGCAATTAATGTTTATTAATGGAATGTCTTTGCGTCTGCAGCTTTATCTGCTCATAGTTTGTTTATCTGTTTTTAGCTTTGGAGCTGCGTTATACAATAATGTGTCGAATATGCGTAACTATTTAAATGAACAGTTAGCATCACACGCACAAGGTGCTGCACACAGTTTAGGTTTGTCCATCTCGCCTTATATGGATGAAGAAGGTTTAGTGACTGCCGAGACCATGACTAATGTTATTTTCGACTCTGGTTATTATCAACAAATAACATTTACAGATCTTGATGGGAAAATACTATTTAAGCGTGAAAACCCTGTAGGCAACTTGGTTGTACCACAATGGTTTATAAATTGGTTTACCTTGCACCCGCCTCTAATGACCAGTGAAGTGAGTGATGGCTGGCGTATTGCTGGACAGTTACAAGTGCAGTCGCATGCTGGTACTTCTTATAAGAGTTTATGGGATCATGCCGTCAGTAACTTAGTCTCTACATTATTTCAGTTTGTTATTGCGCTGTTATGTGCTTACTTTATTTTAAAAGCGGTATTAACCCCGCTAAATAGTATTAAAAAGCAGGCTGAATCGGTTATTCACAAACGCTTTGAGATCAATCCTATAAAACCATTTACCACAGAGTTGCACACTGTGGTAAATGCCATTAATAGTATGATTGAGAATATTCAACGATCATTTTACGAACAAACAAAATTTGCTGAAGCCTTATCGCACGATGTTTATATCGACTCACATACCGGGTTACCCAATCGCCGCGCGTTATTAAAAAAGTTTGAATCGATTCAAACAGAATATGAGCAGCACGGTAACCACTTTTACTTAGGTTTATTATCGATGACATCTTTAAAACAGGTGAATGATAATGAAGGTTATGGAAGTGGTGATGACTATATTTTATCAGGTGCACAGCTTTTTAGTAAAAAGATAAATAACTTACAAGGTACAACGTTATATCGTATTTCAGGGTCTGAGTTTGCGTTTCTAAGTTTGCTAACTGAAGACGAGGCTAAAGTCGTTGATAAGCAAATAACGTCTTACATTATGATTGAAAGCTCATCACGTTTTAGTAATGGCTTTGCAAAACATACTCTAACTCGAGTAAACCATCAAGAAAGCTTCGCTGAAGTAGTTAAACGTTTAGATAATCAACTGATATGCAATCAATATGCTGATAATGCCACAGGGTTGGTTTCTAGCCAGACAACGTACAAGAATCATTCACGTGAAGAATGGGTTAGTATTTTAACTGAGTTTACTCAGTATTTTAAAAATGAAATTAACCATTGTAATAGTAAAAACTTTTCCATTAAGTGTATTCCACTAGATAAGATTTTTGATTTGATGTTGCAACCTGTAATAGATAATAATCAATCGATTTTATATGTTGAGTCATTTGTTCGTTTTAAAGTAAAAGGTGAAGTGTTATCGACGTTAGATGTGTTTGCTATGGCTGAACGTTTAGGTGTTCTTCAAGAACTTGAACAAGCTGTTGTGTGCTTTATTTTTTATAAGTTACAACATATCGAGCATACACGAGTAGCCATTAATATTAGTAATCGTGCTTTGCATAATCCGATGTTTACCGATTGGTTATTTGATTTGTACCAAAAATTACATAAAACGCTTCCACCACTTTTGTATGAATTTAACGAATCTGGAGCTATGCTTTCGCTTGAGTCAACAGAGCATTTTATTGATAGAGCAAAAAAATTAAATATTGAAATTGCCATTGAACGTTTTGGTTCCACTTTAAGTTCTTTTTGCTATATAAGAAACTTAAACATTGATTTTATTAAGATTGAACCTAGTTACGTCCGAGATATTGCTCAATCAGATACTCGATTCTTTGTTCAAACAGTTATTCAAATTTGTCATGGTATTGGGATTAAAGTCATCGCACCGCAAGTAGAAACTGCCATTATTGGTGAACACTTTTCACTCATAAACATCGATGGTTTACAAGGGAATGGATTGTATGCTGTACAAAATTTCAGTAGTATAATTCCTATTAATGCAACACGAACATGGATCAGTGCATTGCAACTGAACTATTTTACTCATTCACCAAATAGCGAGGCAGAATAATGCGCAAAAATAAATTAACCCTGTTATTAGTTTCAGCATTATTTACAGCGGGCATGTCTGCTGGTGTTATGGCTGAAGATACGTTAACCGCTAGCACTCAAAATGCTCCAATTTCAGAGCAAGCACAGCAATTATCTATAGAGATTCAAGCCGCAAATGGCAATACAGAGCTGATTAAGCAAGCATTGAAGGCTGCTGCTGTTGCAGGTATGGCTCCTGATGATATTTTAGCTGTCGCACTTGCCAACGGTATTGACCCATCCATAGTGGCAGAAGTCGTTGAAGAAACGCAAACTTCCGGTGGTGGCGGGTTTGGTGCTGCACCAGCACCTGGTGTTACAGGTTTTGGTGGCGGTTCAGGCGGTGGAGCAGGAACGATTTCTGAAAACTAACATAGTAGCCAAACAAGTTTGTTAACAATGAAAAACAACGCAAAATGCGTTGTTTTTTTATACCTATAATACTCGTAACATTACTTCGAAAAAGCGTTGCGGAGATAACCTATAGGTAAGTATTATCAGTCTTTATTATGGTTCATTGCCATTTTACGATTACATTGACCGTTATTAAAATATTTACATTTAAATTTGCTATCAACAAATTTTTCATTAGCTACCGTATTTATTCTAAGGCTTGCTCTATATCCGCGATCAGATCCTCTACATTCTCTAATCCGACAGAAATACGTAACAAATTATCAGTTATACCTGCCGCTAATCTTGCTTCTGGTGTGTAGGGCGAATGGGTCATTGATGCGGGATGTTGGATCAGCGATTCTGCATCCCCCAAGCTTACGGCTATGGTGAATAGCTTTAAACGATTAACAAAATTGATTGCGTCTTGCTTATCACCTGTTAATTCGAATGCAATAACACCACCCGCACGTTTCATTTGTTTACCGATGAAACGATGACCTTGGTGGTGTGCTAAACCAGGGTAAAACACTTGGCTAAATTTAGGGTGTTTATCTAAATACTCGGCTAACACTTCAGCGTTGTCGCAATGACGAGTTAACCGTACATCTAACGTTTTTAAACCGCGTAAAATTAACCATGCATCGTGCGGAGATATCACGCCACCGAAGTCTTTTAATATTTCGTATTTTAATCTGTGCATGTGCTCTGCATTGCCACACACAATACCAGCGATAACATCACCGTGACCATTTAAATACTTGGTGGCACTGTGGATCACCATGTCGATGCCCAACGCTAGCGGTTGTTGCAATAGCGGTGTCATAAAGGTGTTATCGACAATAGACACTAAGTTATGCGCTTTAGCGACATTAGCCATGGCGGTAAGGTCGAATACTTGTAAATGTGGATTTACTGGCGTTTCGCAAAATAGCACTTTGGTATTTGGCTTGATAGCTGCTTCTATTGCCGCGAGATCAGTAAAATCGACCAAGGTTGTTGTGATGCCTAAACGCGTTAACTGGGTGGTCATTAGTGCGAAGGTGCAACCATAAACTGCTTTAGATGCTACTAAATGATCGCCTGCATGCAGATGCGTTAATAACGCACTTGATACGGCAGCCATGCCAGATGCTGTTGCTGCAGCGCCTTCGGCGCCTTCTAATAGCGCCATTTTGCGCTCAAGTTCTGCGGTTGTCGGGTTGCCTAAACGAGTATAGATATAACCCGGTTCTTCTCCGGCAAAGCGAGCTCCGCCTTGTTCGGCACTATCGAAAACAAATGTGGCAGTTTGATACAAAGGTGTGGTGAGTGAGCCAAAGGCTTCGCGTTGATGTCCGCCATGAATGGCTAATGTGGCTAAGTTCCATTTACCCTGTTTGTTATCTTGCATTGCTTCTCCCTGCGCCACCTAGTTATGAGTTGTTACCCTCTTTGGGGTTATTGTCGTGGTGGTCAGAATTTAAGATACAGTGGAATAAAATATAACCAAGTGATTACTAAAAATAACCAACGGAAGTGATGTAAGAACAATGTTACAAACGGCTTTTCATGTCGTTTAGACCATTCATTTTTTGTATGCTGTTGGCGCAATTAAAATGGAGGTGCCTAACAATTAAGTTGTGAGTGATATCTTTAATTTTTGCATGCCTTGGTCAATGTTAAGCAGCGGTTGGTAACCTAAGTCTTGTTTAGCTGCGCTGATATCAAAGTAATGGCTAGTTGATAGCTGCCTTGCGACAAAACGAGTGATGATGGGTTCTTGCGATTTATTCAATAAGCCATATACGGTTTCAAGCACTACGCCTGCAGTATAAGCAACACTTGCTGGCACACGCTTGGTCACTGGCGGTAAATCAACACACGCGAGAATACGATTAAGCATATCAGCCATGGTAATGGGTTGATCGTTACTTAAAAAATACGCTTTACCTGCACACTTAGCATTAGTCACTAAATCTAACGCGGCTAAAATATGGGCATAGGCAGCGTTATCGACATAAATGGTATCAACCAGTTTGTCTTCATTCCCAACAAGCTTTAACCGCCCTGCTCTAGCCCGTTCAATCACTCTTGGCACAAGATGAGGATCGTTTGGTCCCCAAATTAAATGTGGCCGTAAGGCTGTTGTTCGAAGTTGAGCGGAGTTAGCCGTAAGGACGAGTTGCTCGGCTATGGCTTTAGATTCACCGTAATAATTGAGGTATGTTTTTGCATAAGGTGCTGACTCATTAATACCATTTTCGTCCTGTCCGGCAAAGGTGACACTTGGAGTGCTGGTATAAATAAGATTTTGAATATTAAGTTCTTTACAAGCATTGATAATATTGTTTGCACCATCAACATTAGGCGAGTAATAACTTTGCTTGTTGCCCCACACACCTGCCTTTGATGCCACATGAAATACCAGATCGCACCCTTGCATGGCTTGTTTAACGCTGTCATAGTCACTTATATCACCTTGACGCATATCAACGCCCAGTTCAACGAGTCTTGGGTAAGCACCACGCGCAAAACCCACCACCTGAATACCTGCCGCCAGTAAGCGCTGACAGATCGACAATCCTAAAAAGCCGCCTGCTCCGGTAACAAACACTTTGTTGACCGACAATGCCAATTGCCTAAGCGCAGATTGCTCTAGTGGATGTAAATCTGTCAGATTCATGATGATGACCTTATTCTTTCCACTGTTTTTGTGCCCAGACAGCAAGTTTTTCTCTGAATATTTTTGCGTTATGACGCACATCGACCGGAAATTCAGGATGAATTAAAAAGCGTCCTATTCCGTCGGTATGCGGATATTGCTCAGCCAAGGTCAATAACTCTTGATACAGTGCTTTCGAAGTTGAGCATACAATGTCTTTTTGTAATTCAATGCACAATAAGGGCACTATATTATCGCCAAGCTTAACAGCAACAATGGCCGAACGCTTAACTTGTGGATGGGTATTAAATACGCGCTCACAAGGTAATGTATAAAAACGCTTTAACTTTTGCTGACCACGAGTGGCATCTACAATATGGCCTTTACGACCACACATCCACAATAAACCATTATCGTCTAAATATCCCACGTCACCCATGCGGTGCTTAACGTGTTCACCGTCATTAATTTTAGCTAATTGAGTGGCTGGTTCACGCTGATAATAAGCTTGGCTGACCATAGGTCCGCCCACCACAATTTCACCAATTTCGTTAGCGGAAAGTTTTTTAACATCTGCCCAATTAGATTGGACTGTATTAGTAATGGCAATAATATCAATACTTACCGACGATATTGGTTTACCAACACAAATCCCTTTACCTTGATCTGTCAGTTCGCTGGTCGCAAACAATGCATGGCTGCCAATCATGCTGATGGGCAGCGATTCTGTCGCACCATAAGAGTTAAGCACTTCAACCTGTGGATTGAGCATTTTGCTAAAGCGTTTAATAGAGCTGATGGTTGCCGGAGCACCAGCTGATATGACTCGTTTAATGCTGGTGAGTTTATGTTGGCTTTGCTCCCCTGCTTGGCCTAATCGCTCTAACAAGGCTGGGTTAACAAACATGTTACTGCATTGGTATTGCTCAATGGCAGCAAACAAATGCCCTGGGTTGGCGGTAATGGGTTTGCTGGCATCCATGTCTGGCACAATGGACGCCATGCCGAGTGCTGGGCCAAATAATGAAAACAACGGAAAAGTCGCTAAATCGCGCTCGCCAGGGGTAATACCATAATCGTGCTTAAGGGCACTAATTTGTGCTTCAAACATTGCATGACTGTACACTACACCTTTGGGAGTGCCGGTACTACCACTGGTAAACAAAATGGCGGCCATATCATCAGGTTTTAGCAATGCCATTTCAAAAGAATGGGTAACACGACGCCCAATTTCGGCAATGGTTTCTAAACTGGTAGCATTTGTTAACCAGCGTTGAATGGCTGAGCCACCCACATTAATCACCTGCTTAACACTGCCTTTGCCCCAGCCTAAAATGCGCCTAGCAATGTGCGCTTTAGGAATGCCGATAAACGCATCTGGCTGCGATTCTTCAAAACACTGTTTAAGGTTGTTAACGCCCATGCCTGGGTCAACTAAAATCGGGATTATTCCGGCTTTGAATAAAGCAAACGTTAACGAGAAAAACTCAATGCTTGGGGTGACCATTAACACCGCTTTCATGCCACGTTTGATGCCGTATTGAATTAGCCCTTTGGCAATCATGTCTGATTGTTGGTGTAAGGTCGCAAAGTCGATTTCTTGATAATTGAACTGGCCTTGCTTAGCGTGTTGTACAGCAACTGCAAGCCCAGCAGGCATTGTTTGCGCGGCAGTTTTAAGGTGCTGACAGATATTGGCATTAGCAAGTATAGTGGTTTGAGTCATGTGGCTTCATTTTTGGCTAATGTGAGTAACGCATATATGCTGGCTAACAACAAAAGATACGCCAATATATAGATAATTTTAAACGATTAAATAGCTAAAAGGCTCAAATGAGCCTTTTAGGATGTGATTAGTTTTTTGCGATAAAGTCTTTAATTAAGCCAATCACTTCGTCACTGGCATCTTCAAGAATGTAATGACCGCAATCAGCAAACTCGTGCACAGTTGCATGAGGCATTCGCTTTCGCCATTCTTCTAAAAAATACTTATCGAATACAAAATCTTTTAAACCAAAACAAATCAAGGTTGGTACATCAGCAAACTCGCTTAAGCTATCGCCAATGCTAGTTACTAAATCATAGTTCCTATCGCCAGGCTTAAGTGGAATATCTTGTACAAATCGTAATGTTGAAATACGGTTTTTCCACGAATTAAACGGCGCGACATAAGCTTCACGTACTTCTTTAGACATGGGTTTGCGTTTTACACCAACATACGATGCCGCTGATGAAAATGCATTTAAACCACGGACTAATAACGAACCCAGTAAGGTTTCGCGGCAAATCCACAATGCCCAAGGAAACGGCTTAGTGTTAGGCAAATGAAACGCTGCTGTGTTTAAACAAACTAGGCGTTTGATACGCTCAGGATGACGAGCCGCAAAGCCCATTCCAATCATTCCACCCCAATCATGTACAACCAGAGTAATGTTTTGTGTTACCCCTAAACTGTCAAGTAAGGCTTCTAAGTCATCAATACGATTCTTTAAGGTGTAATCGTATTGCGGATCATCGGGCTTGTCTGATAAGCCACAACCAATATGGTCTGGCACAATACACTGATGCTGGTCACTCAACGCGCTAACTAAGTTACGATAATAGTAACTCCAGCTAGGATTACCGTGCACCATAACCACTGGCTCGCCTTGGCCTTCGTTAATGTAGTGCAGTTTATTGCCGTTACGGTCTAAATAGTGACTTTCAAATGGCAGTAAGTTGTCTAACATGATGCATCCTGTTAACTATTTTTATAATGAAACACAACACTCAGTGTTACCACTTAATTCCTAACATCATGCAGTTTAAGCCACTGCCTATTCCTAAAAAGCTGACTTGATCGCCAACACGTAAAAAACCTTCATCGTGTGCGATAGCGGCGGTAACAGGTAAAGACACTGTGCCCATGTTGCCTAGCTTTTGGTAAGTTGGAAATTCTTTTTCGTGAGGTATATTTAATGCGTTTAACACTTGTCGGCGGTTTGATGCCCCCACTTGATGACAAATCACTTTATCAACTTGTTCGACGACCCAATTGCGTTGCTCTAAAAAATGTCCCCAAGTGTCTTTGGCAAGCTCAACACCTTCTTTAAGCAGGGTTACCGCATCTGTACGCATAAACTCACGATACAATAAGTGTCCTGCTTCTTGTAAACCCCATTGACACAATTGGTAGTGCTCAGGGGCAGACAAATGACTGGCACCTAACAGTTGATGTTGACGTTCGGTTTTAAGCGGTAAACTGCCATCAGTTAGAATAACGGCAACCGCGCCAGAACCGCCAGTCAATGTTGCTAAAGACTGGGCGAAGTTTTGCATCGTCGGTTCGGCTAACATATGCTCTATGGTGGCATCAACGATGTCTCGTGCAGATTCACATGACACCACCATACCGGCTTTAATTTGCCCAAGCTCGATACGATTGGCTATATCCAAAATACCCGACAACACTCCTAAGCAAGCGTTACTGATATCGTAAATCGCGGTGTCTTTTGACACCCCAAGTTCCGCAGCTATTCGACAAGCCGTTGCAGGTTCATGTTGATCTCGGCACACACCAGTGTAAACCAATGCTCCCAAGTCACTGACATTGATACCTGTTTCATTAACAGCCTTTTGCGCAGCGGCAATTGCGCCATCTGACAAACGGTGACCTTTTGGCCACCAGCGGCGCTCAGTAATACCCGTTAATGCGGCAAGTTGCCCCATTGGAATACGAAATTTTTGATATAAGGGTGCTAAGCGTGACTCTAAATCGCTACTCGACACTATTTGTGGTGCTAGCTCATAAGCCAGACTATTGATAAAGACGCGTGAATATTTCATTAAACCGTATAATTCGCTTCGCTCTAGCATGCCCAAAGCCACTAGAATGGTTGTTATTCGTTATTAACCCGCCATTTGAACAAGAATGGCTTAATTATTCAATCAAAAACGGCAAGCTAATGCGGTAATTTGGATGATTTTTTGTGGTTAGATTTTAATGCTTGATTAACTCGTTGGTTAATTTTCACAGTTTTAAGCCAAGTAAGCCAGTTTAAACAAAGGCTTAATTTACACTTTTGTGATAAAGGTTACTATTAGTTTGTTTTAATTGCTTGGATCATCGCATTCCTAGGGGTAACACTGTTTGCACAAAATTCAGTCAATGCAACTTGATATCCCTGTTCTTGTAAAAAACACACCCGATCAAGTAATAACCAGTACTCTAATGCACGGCGAAATAGATGAGCCACTAAATCAATACGCTTAGTGAGCCGTTGTCGCTCAAATCCGCGTTGAGAGTAATCAGTAAAATCGATATCGCTAGGTAATACTAATTCTTTTTGATCTGCAGCCCATTGGCAAAATTCAGTAAAACTGCCGTTAAGCTGACTTTGTTTAACAGTCGGTACCGGTAAATAGGCATTTATCCCTCGAACATTCCGCTGCAGGCTATCAAAACCTAAACGCCATGACACTTGTTGATTACGAAATTTTTGCTGTTTGGGGGTGGCAATAATACTTTGCTGTAACGGCAACTGCAAATCATGGCGCGACAAACTTAATTCACTGGCCTTTGCTGCGATCGATAATGGTTGATAATGTGATTGTTGAATTAAATGATAACAGCAAGGTGATATAGAAATAGCCTGAGTCTTTGCCGATACAGCAAGATTAAGCAACCGCACATGTAAATCGCCACAGGCATGTAATGAAATAGCATGCTGCTGCGTTAATAACAGAGGCTTTTCAGGATCTAGTGGCATAAAAGCATCAGCACATATAAAGGTTTGCGGTAATTGCCACTGCGTAGCAAACCCTTGACCTTGTTCACATAAACGGGCTTGCCACTCAAGACTGATCACATCAACACGCTGTGTTTTAGCAATTAAACGCCCTAAATGCCCTTTACCGGCACACCATTCTAATATGGGTAACAAGGTTAGATTAGGTTGATTTTGTGGATCGACTTTATTTGCAAACGCGACAATTTGTTGCCATTTTCGACCTTTAATATGCGCGCTAAAATGGGCTAATTCCTTAGTTTTATCATTGTTATTTTTCTGGCTTCTGTCAGGAGTTTGTTGAATAGACTCAGGGTTAATCGAGTGTGTAGGCAAAGTGATGGCTAACAAGCTTAATTGACTCATTAACTCCTCTGCCTGTGGGTGCAAGTGCTTTTTTATGTCGCAAATCAAGCTTGGTAATAACGTCTCGACCAGCTGCAGCTGGTCCATATCTAGGCTATCTATTTCTGCATCATCAAGCTGCCACACCTTTTGAGCTAAATGCGGAAATTTATGCTGCCAAGGTAAGTGTTCACACTCAAACGCAACTAGCTGCCATAAAGGTTTAAAAGTATTAAGAAGTGAGTCGACTGCATTAAAGCTAAGTTGATAATCGGTTGCTGGCATATTGTTGCTTATGGTTAACCTTAGCTGATTGAAATGATAGGATGCGCTTTATTGATACCCAAACTGGAATTGTAAACCATGCACTCACCTTGTGTCGCCCGCTGCGGCTTAAATGAAGACGATTATTGCATGGGTTGTTTTCGTCATATCGACGAGATAGTGACTTGGTTACAAACAAGTCATGAGCAAAAACAGCAAATTTGCGATAGTTTAGCACACAGAAAACAACAGTTTTTGGGTGATAGTAACAACCAAACCTTGTCTCGTGCAAAATGGCTTGAAGCTGAAAAACGTTTAGGTGAGGACGCTGATAAACTAGAAAACGATAACACGCGTTAACGAGCGAAACTGTTAACGTCAAGCAATAAAACCTAAGGCGAACAGTGTCAAGCCAATGTACGGCGCTTATATAAAATGGGTAAAGCAAACAGCAGCCCCAAAAATTATTTACAGGCTCTTAGAAACATTACGGCAACGAATCAATTCTTGGTTTATGACCTTGCTTGCATAACATCTCTTCGCAAAGCGTCCTAGCTTCTTGATTTTCAGTTTTACTTTTTCATCATCGCTTTTAAATCGGCAAATGGGTTAAACGTTGCGGCGTCTTGTTTAGCTTCTTTGGTGCTACCATAACGAATAAGCTCTTCAAAACGTGAATGTTCGTTGTCGTGACAATACAGGCACAATAACTCCCAATTGGTCCCATCTGACGGATTGTTATCGTGGTTATGATCACGATGATGCACTGTTAATTCAGACAAGTTTTTATGGGTGAATTCGCGAGTACAGCGGCCACATACCCAAGGGTATAGTTTAAGCGCTTGCTCACGATATCCTTTTTCGCGACTGGCTTTGTAGTCTCTGGCTTCTGCTAATACTTTATCTAATTTACTTTCGTTGGTTGACATTGATTTATCACTCATAAGAAAAACTACCCCAAGGATAATCACTGTTATCGCTTGGGGCAATTGTTTGCTAGATCTTATTATCTAATTATTCTGCTACTGGAGAAGAATTCGATAAATAGAAGTAGTGTAGATAACATTCGTACTGGGTCGCAATATCCACAATAATCTGTGATTGTGTATAACCCATTACATCATACTGTTGGCCTCCATGCTCAAGATACACTTCGACACGATAGAAAGTTTATTCTGCATTTTCGTCCGTTAATTCTGCACCCAACATGTTGTGTGCTCTGCTCCGTAAACCATATGCAAATGAATATAATGTCAGCAGTCGATGCTAGCCCCTATTGATAAACCCTTAATGGCAAGGGGCAATTTGTTGAGTGATTAATGGTTATAAGGCAAGATTTATCGCACTAAAACAATATTGGAGAACTGTAAGTTTATTGATGACAGAATCTAAACGTTAGATTTGGTATATGAGTTGTTTTTTTACTACCAGTCATAACATTAGCAGCTTACTCGTTCAGATAGCAGCACAGTGAACGAGCAAGTACCAGACTGTGCTAGTGCCAAGCTTTATAGTGATTAAACCGCTTTACTATTTGATATTCCAGCCGTTAAATTAAAGCGCATAGCATCTTCGAATGACCAATCAACACTGATTAAGTCTTCACGTTTTACTAAGCTGGTCACGCCGGCTATTTGATAGCTTAATTGAAATAAAACCGGCACCCATTCACCTTCAGGCAATGCATCAGCCAATGGCTGTGGTGCAGTCTCACTCATGATAAAACCCACAACATAACTACCATTGGCTTGTTTAACTAAAACCGTTTTTTGAGTTTTAGGTTGGCCGTCGCGATTCATTAAACTGGCGATGTCTCGAATACTGCCATACACAGACTTAAACAGCGGAAACTTCATTAGCTGGTTTTCAATCCAACCATACATCCACGCTATAGGGCTGACTGAAAATAATAAGCCGGCGATAAACACTAAACTCGCCACCAAACAAAAACCTGCCCCGACAAATACAGGTTCTACCCCCACAATATCGAGCAATAATTTACCTAAGCCATCAAGGGAAATAAACAGTGACCAAAACAGCCAAATAGACAGCACCATAGGCAATAAATTAGTTAAACCACGAGCAAGGGTATTTTTCATTGAGCACACAAAAGAAGAAAGAACAGAACAAAAATGTTACCACAGTTTGCTGATTAGTCACTTCAAATATACCAACTGACTCATTGGGGAATTATTGTTCAGTCAACCGGTCCATATAAAAAAGCCCCCATCAGATCAAAATATTACAACACAGGTGCGCTATTATCTTTTTGAGCTAGCAACATTCAACCATTGATGACGACCTAACTCCAATACAACACCGACAGCCAAGCCAGCAGCGGTATTAATCCATAAGCACGTTATGGCCGTTGAAAAAATAACCAAGATACAAAACGGGTTACCATCAATGAATCGTTTCGACCAAGCTAATTGGGTTCCCGCAATAGCGAGTAAACTACCTAATACAGCTAAAGGAATTAATGACAATGCACTGGCAATACCTTGCCCCCAAAAGATAGCAATGAGGACGCATGTACTGCCAAAAATAGTCGGCGCTAACCAGGTTCGAGCGCCAAAGTGATATTGTACCGCTAACCCTCCAGCCCCATGGCACATTGCAGCAGCCCCAAAAGGTGATAACAGCAAATTAGCCCAACCAGAGCTTTTAGCAAATTGTTGCGGTTCAAAATTTTCACTGTCTTCAGGAAACTTATCTTTCGCCATCGCAGAAATCGCAATCACCGCATTGGTCAATGTCAACGCTAACTGTGGTAGCACCAATAAAATGGCAGCAGACCCCCATTCATCGATACTCGGCCAACCCAACTGCCAAACACTGGTTTGGGTAAAGTTAAAGCTAGGCATAGTCCCACTTGTTAATTGCCAACCGATGCCAAGGATAATCACTAACGGCATAACCAAATATTGCATTGGCATAAAACGACTAGCGAACAGAAAACCAAAAGCAAGTATGCCGACCAACCATGTTTCGCTCATCATGACGCCACCTAACCATATCAGCTGGAGCCCAATTGCTAGCTGGATACCGATACTGATCGCCGGTGATAACAGCTTAGCCATCCATTGAATAATGCCGCTATAGGCTAAAACAAGTAGAATAAGGCCCATTAACATGGCGGATGCTTGTAACATTCCAGGAGACATTCCTTCTGCAATGACTAACGCACTGATCACCTTCATAGGCTGTATCGGAATGGGGCGTCGATAATAAAACGCAGTAAATAAGGCAAAAAAACCAAAGCCTAAAAATATCCCTTGGGGAGAGAATTGATTAAGGGCTATTAAGCCTAAAACTAAAGGAAGGAAGGTGCCTAAATCAGCAAATGCGCCACTGAACTCACCTGAAATCTTATTTACGTTGTCTAAACGATTGATTTCACATCTCATATATCTTGCCGTAAGGAATGGATACTAAGATAAAGCAAATACGGTGCCACATTAAAAATGCGACACACCTCTAAATAAAGATGCCTAAACGTGAGTTAAACAAAATAATTGCGACAATATGAACCATGACATGTTGTCAGAATGGTCATTATGTCCACATAATCACTAGCTAGATAATCGTTAGCTAAATAGTCCTTTTTATAATCGCTTTCTACTGAATATGATTAACCGATGAGGAAGATTAGATTATTGATATAGTTAACCTCAACTCAGGTTAAGAGGTGGGATATGCAAGGAAAAATGACAATATTCGGCCTGTTTCTTATCAAACTTGTCATTTGTTTTTCAACAAAGCGCATCGATGCGTCAATAGCTAACCTATTGCAAGTCAATGCAATACTGTTAGCGATACAAAAGACTGTTTGATAACCGTTTATTATCCTGACCTTAGTTATATAATTCCAGAAGAACATGCTCAACAGGCATATAAAAGCCCCTATCAATGGGGCTTTATCGAAGCTTAAAAACAACTGTTAATTTAAAAAATCTACATTCAAGTCTGGCAACTCAAATTCTTACAGTTCTTTTTCCATTTCTTCGTAAGAAATATGACGAACGTCTTTGCCTTTCACATAGTAAATCACGTACTCACAAATATTCTTACAACGGTCTCCTACACGCTCAACCGCACGCGCAGCCCATAATACGTCTAACACACCTGGAATTGAGCGCGGATCTTCCATCATATGGGTCATTAACTGACGGATTATACCTTCATATTCTTTATCTAATTTTGCATCTTGTTTATGCAACTCAAATGCTTGGTCAGCATCCATACGTGCTAATGCATCTAAGGTTGAGTGCAACATACGCGTCGCGTGACGCCCCATGTTTTCAATACTCACCAATAAAGGCTGTTGGCTGTTAGCACGCTTTTCTACCGCAGCTTTGGCAATGCGCACACAAGCATCACCAATACGTTCAAGATCGGTAATGGTTTTCGAAATGGCAAGGATCAAGCGTAAATCACTGGCAGCAGGTTGACGTTTAGCAATGATACGAGTGCATTCTTCGTCAATAGCCACTTCCATGCCATTCACTTTATGATCGCCTTCAATCACTTGTTGTGCTAATTCTGTATCAAGTGATGCTAGCGCATCCAATGCCTGTTCGAGCTGACGCTCAACTAAACCGCCCATGGCTAATACGCGATTACGAATATCATCAAGCTCAGCATTAAACTGCCCTGATATGTGTTTACTTAAATTCATTTTTTCCATGATACCCACCTAAATTTTGTATGTTAATTAAAAGCGTTTCTAGTAAAGATTAACCGTATCTTCCGGTAATATAATCTTCGGTTTTACGCTTTTTAGGGGTAGTAAAAATGGTATTGGTATCAGCATATTCAACCAATTCACCCATGTACATAAAGGCTGTTTGATCCGACACTCGTGCCGCTTGTTGCATATTATGCGTCACAATCACTACGGTATATTGCTGCTTTAATTCAGTAATCAATTCTTCAATAGTTAAGGTTGAGATAGGGTCCAGAGCTGACGTTGGTTCATCAAGTAATAAGACTTCCGGCTCAATGGCAATGGCACGGGCAATAACCAAACGCTGTTGCTGACCACCCGATAATCCAAAGGCATTATCATGTAAACGGTCTTTCACTTCGTCCCAAATAGCGGCGCCACGTAATGAACGCTCTGCCGCTTCATCTAATTCACGGCGGTTACTTAACCCTTGCAAACGTAAACCATACACCACATTTTCGTAAATTGACTTAGGGAACGGGTTAGGACGCTGAAACACCATGCCTACGTTACGACGTAATGCAGCTACATCAACTTTCTTGTCATAAATGTTCTGCCCATGAAGCAATATTTCACCTTCAATTTTACAACTATCAACCAAATCATTCATACGGTTAATACAGCGTAACAGCGTTGATTTACCACAACCACTAGGGCCGATAAATGCCGTGACTTGTTTTTTAGGGATCTTCATCGACACATCAAATAACGCTTGTTTGTCACCGTAACGTAAATCAAGATTACGGATCTCAAGTGCGGTATCCTGTGCCGGTAAGTTAACTAAATCAACGGCTTCTGTTTGCATTGCTGAACTATCAATTGAAATCATTTTTTATCTTTCCTCAGGATATCGCTAATTAATGTTCTAGCGAACGGAATTTTTCACGTAAATGGTTGCGCACGCTGATAGCGGTTAAATTAAGAGCAACAATTACAGATACTAATAAGAACGAAGTTGCATACACTAATGGGCGTGCTGCTTCTACGTTAGGGCTTTGGAAGCCTACATCGTAAATATGGAAACCTAAGTGCATGAACTTACGTTCTAAATGCACAAACGGGAAGTTCATATCAATCGGTAATGTTGGGGCTAATTTTACTACACCCACTAACATCAACGGCGCCACTTCACCGGCGGCACGTGCCACGGCTAAAATCAAACCAGTCATAATTGCTGGGCTTGCCATTGGGATCACAATGCGCCATAAGGTCTCGGCTTTAGTCGCGCCTAATGCCAAGCTGCCTTGACGAACTGCACTCGGAATTCGGCTTAAGCCTTCTTCTGTTGATACAATGACCACCGGCAAGGTTAAAATGGCTAAGGTTAATGCAGACCAAATTACCCCAGGAGAGCCAAATGTCGGTGCTGGTAACGCCTCAGGGAAGAACAATTGATCAATTGAGCCGCCCATCATGTATACAAAGAAACCTAAACCAAACACACCATAAACAATTGACGGAACGCCCGCTAAGTTAATTACCGCAATACGGATAAGCTTAGTAATAGGGCCTTTCTTGGCATATTCGTGCAAGTAAATAGCAGCAATAACCCCAAATGGCGTCACGATAACAGCCATGAGCATCACCATAAATACCGTACCAAAAATAGCGGGGAAAACACCACCTTCAGTATTGGCTTCACGCGGGTCATCACTAACAAAGCGACCTATTCCCACAAACCAGTGACCCACTTTACCTAGCAAACTCATGTGATTGACATAACTTACGTCTAAAATTGAGTCCAGTTGCAAGGTGACTTCAACACCGCGCATGTCTTTAATCACCACAGAATCACGCGCCGCTTTATCTCGCAGGGCAAACAAGTCTTTTTCAAGCACTAGGTAGTCTTGGTTAAGCTGTTCGATTTGCGCCTTGATATCCGCTTTACGCTCAGCAGTTAATTCACCATCAAGCTCATAACCACGTTCTTTCAAACGTAAACGTTCCATTTGATAATTGATCGAACCAATATCGCTTTTTTGCAACGCCAAGGCTTGATCAGAAATAGCCACTGCGCGGTCGATATGGTCGAACAAAGACGCTTCTATGTCAGCTTCACTGGTTAACTCTAAACGTTTACCGTCTTCAATTACCGCAACAGGATAACCATAAAAATTACCGTTTTTAGTCCGTTCAAGTTTAGCAACATCAGCAGGGGTTGAACGGCTAACGATATCGGTTCCTAAAATCCAACGGAAATCTAAACCAACAAACTCACGGTTACCGGTTTTTACCAAGTAACGAGTAACAAACTCACCAGGATGTTTGGCAAATTTATGACCGGCTGAAATTAAACGCTCTGTAGGCACTTCTTCACGGTCGTAGATTTCACCAATTAAGGTACTTTTAACCCCATTGTTATCTTCTAGTTGCCATTCATAAATATCAGCAGGCCAAAAGTAACTCAAGCCACGCCAAGCGATTAACAGTAATAAGCCTAAAACGGCAATCAAACTGATACTAACGGCACCACCGGTCATCCAAATCCACGGTGAACCTGATTTAAACCACTTACCCATTGCACAAACCTCTCAAGGCGATTGGCGAATTAATCATTAATTGAGTCATCATCTTTCCTTACAGTGAGCTATAACGTTCGCGTAAACGTTGGCGAACAACTTCAGCAATGGTATTAAAGAAGAAGGTGAACACGAACAATACAAAGGCAGCTAAGAACAATACGCGATAATGCGTACTACCAATGGCCGACTCAGGCATTTCTACGGCAATGTTTGCCGCTAAGGTACGCATACCTTCAAATACACTCCACTCAAGGATTGCAGTATTACCGGTTGCCATTAACACAATCATGGTTTCACCCACTGCACGACCTAAGCCCATCATAATAGCTGAGAAAATACCCGGGCTGGCGGTAAGTAATACCACCTTAGTCAGGGTTTGCCAGTTTGTTGCACCCAGTGCCAAACTGCCGTTTGATAAATGACGTGGTACAGAAAAAATCGCATCTTCAGCTATCGAGAATATGGTTGGAATTACCGCAAAGCCCATGGCAATACCCACAACCAGCGCATTACGTTGGTCGAATGTGATACCTAAATCATTGGTAATAAATTGACGAGTATTGCCGTCAAATAATGCCACTTCAATCACAGGGCTGATTTCAAAGGAGAACCAACCAATAAATATAATCACCGGCAATAGCATTAGCTCTTGGTAGGTTTCTGGTAAGCGCTGCTTCCATTTTTCTGGCAATTTACTCCAAGCAAATGCGGTGGCAAGTATTGATGTGGGCAATAACATCAACAACACCACAATGCCGGGCAAATGATCTTCAATCAGTGGCGCTAGCCATAAACCAGCCAAGAAACCCAAAATAACTGTCGGTAATGCTTCCATGATTTCAATGGTAGGCTTAACTACATTACGTACTTTTGGTGTCATAAAGTAAGCGGTATAAATCGCACCAGCTATCGCTAATGGCGCGGCAAATAGCATAGCGTAAAATGCCGCTTTCATGGTGCCAAATGCCAGTGGCATTAAGCTCAACTTGGCTTCAAAGTCGTCAGAACCAGAAGTGGACTGCCACACATATTGTGGTTCAGGGTAACCTTCGTACCATACTTTTTCCCACAGTGCGCTCCACGATATTTCTGGATGATCATTTTCAACAGAGAAAAGGTTAAGTTTGTTATCGGCTTCAATCACCAAGGCATTTGAACGCGGGCTAAAGCCCATTTTACCAGGGTTAGTTAACTGAAATTTCTCGTCGAATAACTCACGTTCACTGGTTGTATAAAGCAGTGTTAATTCGCCATCTGCACTCAACACTGCAAAGCTTTTACGATAAAACTCTGTTGCCATTACACTAACAGGAGCAAGGTCATCAAACTCACGAATCTGCTGATATAAACGACCTTTTTCGCTATTAACTTGGAAGTACTGACTCACAATACCGCTGTCATAACTCACCAATATAGAGCTTGCTCCGGCAAGCAAATTAACTTGCTTAACTTTAGCGCCGGCTTTATTTACATCGACAACCTGAAGTAACTCAACAGAATCGGCATCGCGAGTGTTATAAATAAACAGTTTATTATTTGCACTCAAAATTAGCTGACGATGGTCAGGGGTCATGATTGCTGATATGACATGATTAGGTGCATCGTTAATAAACACTTCAACTGATGACCACTCAACCTCTTCGGTCATCATGTTTTCTTCGCCTTCTTGGCGATTAAGCTTCCACGCACCGTTTTTGTCTTGATAAGCAAAACTCATGCGGCCGTCACTATAATCAAACACCAGATTATATACTGCACCATCACTGTTAATGGTTAACGCCTCTTCGCCCAAGGGGTAACGTAAAGAAGGGGTAATCACGCGTTTGTTGTCAGGATAAGTCAGACCAAACTCAATACCCACCACAATGACTTGGCCATTACTGAGTCCTAATGCAAAACGTTGCTCGCTAGGACTAGATTTTGCACTACTAGTAACAGTGGCGCCTTGTGGTAATTTAGGCGTAAAAGATGAAATGAGCTGACCTGTAATCGACGAGTAAAAATCAACCGAACCCGATTCAGTAACCCGGTATAACACTTCATTTTGTTCGTCACTGCCAACCATTAACGTTTTAGCATCAGCATGCTGATAACTAATACTGGTAACTGGCTCTATATGTGCACCATCAAAAATGGGTTTGATGACATACAGCAAATAGAAAAATATTAATAACAATGTGACAAACACTAAGGTGCCGCCAACGGTTACCCCAATCTCTGCGGCTTTATCCTTAAATGCTCTGCGAGTTGCATGTCTATCAACAAGTAGACTTTTTTCAGCAGAACCAGGTTGATTTACCTGACTTTCCATTAAGAACCTCTAATAATTAATCGATGCCATAATTAGCGCTTTGATTGTGTAGTTTACTGTGCTAACAATAAATATTTATGACCAAATAACTAATATAAATAACTTATTTAACTAAGCTAAAAACTCAGTAAAAAAACTAGTATCTGAATAAATGTTTGTAACACAAGCGTAAAGCATTTACGCAATCTTAAGTGGCTGCGATTATATGACGTAAAGATGACAGTTGTGTTACAGCCAATATTAATAGGAGAAATATCGTATGATGCGTTACCTTATCACTCTGCAAGCTCCTGATAGAAAAGGTTTAGTCGAACAAATAGCTAATGTTGTTAGTCGACATAATGGCAACTGGTTAGACTCAGAAATGCGTCATATAGACGGTATTTTTGCAGCAATATTACAGTTAGAAGTGCCTGCACTTAAGTGGGATCAATTAATTGATGCTTTAGAATGCATTGACGGATTAACCTTAACTTTTGCAAAAACTAGCTTAAGTGCTAAGCCAATCAAGCATCTGCATTACAACTTAGTTGCATATGACCGCCCAGGAATTGTGTTACATATTTCTAATAAAATGAATGAACTAGGTATCAATATTGAACAGTTTAGTAGCCAATATGAAACGGCTAGTCACACCGGTATTGCATTATTTAGAGCCACCATGGCCTTGGGCTTAACCGATCCTAATCAAGAAGAGAAAATTACAGCATCACTTTATGAAATGGGTGATGATGTTGTATTAGATAAGCTCAATAAACCAACCTGAGTTAATTTTAAAAACCTGAATTATTCAACGTTTTACCAATCTACTTAACCATTAACCCAAGGTGGAGCCAAATTAAGCCTAAAATCCGTTTTCATCATCTGCTAAACTGCCACAAAATAATGATGATAAAAATGGATTGACCATGTTTGGAACGCTATCAAAACTGAAAACCCACCTCAATGATAACCATGAGGTGGAGTATCATTTACCTGTAGGTGAAGCGCGCTTAGCCCTTAACCCGCTTATAGGTAAGTCATTAACCATGGTTCACACGGGTAATATTTTTTGCAGCAACTGCGGTAAAAAAACTAAAAAAAGTTATTCTCAGGGTCATTGTTACGTATGCATGACAAAACTGGCCAGTTGCGACCTGTGCATTATGAAACCTGAAACATGCCACTTTGATCAAGGTACTTGCCGTGAACCAGAATGGGCCATGTCAAATTGCTTTGTTCCTCACTATGTCTATTTGTCTAATACTTCAGGTATTAAAGTGGGTATTACTCGCTACACCCAAATTCCAACTCGTTGGATAGACCAAGGCGCAACTCAAGGTTTACCTATTTTTAAAGTGTCGACCCGTAAAATGTCGGGCTTAATCGAAATTGAATTAGCCAAATTTATTAACGATAAAACCCATTGGCAAGCCATGCTTAAAGGCAATAATGATGATATCGATCTCATCGAACAAGCTGGCCAACTTATCCCATTAATTGAAGATAAATTACAAGCCCTAGCTGCTGAATATCAAGACATTGTCATTGAACGTCTTGATGCAAACATCCAAGCCATTAGCTACCCTATTACGCAATTTCCTGTCAAAGTGAAATCGCATAATTTTGATAAAATTGCTGAAGTGACAGGTATCTTGCAAGGTATTAAAGGGCAATATTTAATCTTTGATACTGGCGTAATTAATATCCGAAAATTTAGCTCTTATGAAGTGGAAGTCAACCACGATTAATATCAATATTGTTGAATAAAAAAGACGCAAACAGCGTCTTTTTTTATGTACAAAAGCCGTATTTAAGCTTGTGGAATATCATTTAACATCATTGTAATCAGCGCATCAAATCGAGCTTCTCGTTCTTCAAGTATACGATCTGGCTCGGTAAACCCTTGCGCTAAAACACGCCAAAATGGCAAGTTAACTCTGGGATTGAAAAAGGCGATCAAGACGGACCCCTTCTCATAATTACCATTAACATCTTGGGTATACAAACCGGGTACTAACCCGACTTTAGCGAGGATCTCTGTATCACTCATTTCTGACTCGAGTGCCATACCAAACCCAACAATCATTTGTGGCGAATCATTAATCGATACTAACTGATAGCCTTTGTTAGCCATTAATTTATTGACTGAACTGATTAATTGTTTGCGTAAAACGTCTTCATCCATCTTATTGGCTGTATGCACAACAAACATGGTTTCATGCCAAGCGTACGTTTTTGATAACGTAGATAAATCACCACTAGCCACGATAGTAATACGGTTATTGGGTGTTGTACTCACTGTATTTGTTGTACAAGCAGTTAACAGCACTATGCTAAGGAAAAAAATAATTTTACTTAGGTTTCTTAACATAAAAGAATTTCCTATTTATTAGTTTGTTTTAAACCTTATCGATATAATGTTTAAGCTACCCCGTTCAACTTGAGATAACAATCTTTAGTTTAATTATAAATTAGCGAACAATTAATATTAGATTGTCATAGCATTAACCGTTAAAATGCCAACAATTTTTAATGAGACTAGGACTAAATACAACATGGAATTGGTATTTGCAATAGCATTATTTGCATTTTCTGCCGGCATAACCCCCGGCCCAAATAACATCATGTTAATGACTTCTGGTGTGAATTTTGGCATAAAACGCAGTATTCCACACTTACTAGGCATCAGCTTAGGCTTTCCGACAATGATATTGGCGGTAGGACTTGGATTAAGCGCAATATTTAAAGCCTACCCAATAATCCACACAGTAATTAAAGTAGTCGGCATAACTTACTTGCTGTATTTGTCATGGTTAATTGCTAACAGCAGCAGTAAAATGGAAGGCAAACAAGTCAGCAAACCGTTTAGCTTTATTCAAGCTGCTGCATTTCAATGGGTAAACCCAAAGGGGTGGATTATGGCTGTCGGTGCTATTGCCACTTTCACCTCGGTGCAACAAGAACTCAACGGCCAAGTGATCACTATTGCAAGCGTGTTTTTATGTGTGGCATTCCCCTGCGCGATTGTCTGGCTTGGGTTTGGCGTAGCATTAAAGCGTCTACTTAAAAATGATCGTCAACAGCGTATTTTTAATGTCACAATGGCTTTATTATTAGTGGCATCTATTATCCCAATGATGTTGCCACCTACAGCACGTTGATGAATTTAATAGGGTTAAAGGCTAATTAATGGAACAACATGAATGTCTTATCCACACTGAAATGTGGGTAAAAGATGTCATTATGAAATACAATATATGCCCTTTTGCCCGCCGAGAAGTCGAACGTGCCAGTATTCGTTATGTTGCCATTGAAGACACTAAAATAAAGGCTGTTTTAAAGGCGTTATTGGCAGAATGTCAATACCTAGATAATAACCCTGAAACAGAAACTACGTTATTTATTTTACCGCGCGGTTTTGAAGGCTTTTATGCTTATCTAGATTTAGTTGATGATGCAACAGCGTTATTATCTGAACAAGATTATGATGGCGTGTACCAGTTAGCCACCTTTCATCCAGACTATTGTTTTGATGGCGAACCACAAGACAGTGCAGCTAATTTTACCAATCGTTCGCCCTATCCTACTCTGCATATTATCCGCGAAGTCAGCATGGAAATAGCATTGGCAAGCTATACCGACCCAGAATCCATTCCAGAGCGAAACATTGCTTTTGCTGAACGTAAAGGCAGCGATTTTTTTGTTCAGTTATTGCAGCATTGCACTAAAGATATATCAAAAGTAACAGGCGATAAATAACGGTTATTAGTTTGATTGTAAGTCTACACAAAAATCACTGATAAGCCGTGGCCAATCATTAACATCATCCATCGAATGAGCAATATGTAGCGTGGAAAGAGGTAATGCCTTTTTAAGTTCTATTGCGGTATCGACGGGGTGCGCTTCATCGTCTTGCCAAGCTAGAATTAACGTTGGAATTGAAATGGTCCCAAGTTGCTTTTTGCTCGGTAAGTCATTCATTGCGGCTGCGCGAAATAGTTGGTCAAGCGTGTGACGGGTCATCAATTTCAATCCGTCTAATATGCCGAGCACGCTGTGTTGATGGGCATCAACCAACCAGCTTGGAAGCATTTTATCTAAATGTTTAGCATTTATTTTAGCTAAACCTTTACCGCCCCATATTCGTGCCGCTTTAGCCATTTTATGATAATCGTCAACTTTTTCTGCCCGAGTTTGCCATGCTGTTGGCGGCGTCATCAAAATCAATCCTTTGACCTTTTGTGGATATTTCAATGCGGCATACAAACTAGTGGCACACCCCATTGATTGACCGCCTAAAACGAGCTCTGATGGTGCGTTAAAATGAGTAGCGACACTTATCATATCTTTCGCCATTTCTGGCCATAAATAATCTTCGACACACTTACCCGCTGAAGATAAGCCATGACCTATGGCATCATAACGGATTAGCTGCAATTTTTTGGGGAATCGATGCCAAGCATATAAACCAATCGCATCTTCACTTTGAATACTGCCGGTTAATCCATGAGCCCAGATAAGGGATTGCCCTTTACCGCTAATGGAACAATTATACTGATTAATATTAAATTGCTCTGTCATGGTGGGAGCTCCTAATGAGTTGGCTTATCCTTTTACAATTTCAATCAACCTATTAATGAATAATGTAATTGAATCTGTAGTATCAAACTCAAATGCTAAACCGTAGTGGGTTAACGTTTCATTTAAGCCTTTGTTTTTACGTGTTGGGAATCGGGTCATTTGAGCATTGTGATAGTAATCATACTTTGCACGTACACCATCAATAGTCACTAATTCTGTCGAAAAAATTTCAAAGGCTGGACGGATAATCAATAACGGTGTTTTACCGTCAACATGCAAATAAACAGGTTCTTTTAACTCAGGCAACATGTATTCGGTAACATTCTTTATATTAAAATTAGTACGACATTGCAGTTCATTCAAGGTTGATGCGATTTGTTCAAGGGTAATGCTCATAAAATAGATGCCTGTTCAGGATAATGTCATTGATTTATAACGCTAGAGTATAGGGTCTTGCTGAATAAATAAAAACAAAAAGCCCCGAACATTTGTTCAGGGCTAATAGTGTTAATGCGTTGGTATTGACTATAACGGCTATTGATTGTTAAAGAAGAATTACGCTTCGATACCTTTACTTGCCAAAAATTCGTCATAAGTACCTTTGAAGTCATTAATCCCTGTTGGGGTAACTTCAAGAATACGGGTGGCCAATGATGATACGAATGCACGGTCGTGCGAGACGAACATTAATGTACCTTCGTATTTTTCTAACGCGTTGTTTAATGACTCAATCGATTCCATGTCCATGTGGTTGGTTGGTTCGTCGAGTAATAAAATGTTTGGTTTTTGCATGATAAGTTTACCGAAATACATACGGCCTTTCTCACCACCAGATAATACTTTAACAGACTTCTTAATGTCGTCAGAACCAAACAACATACGGCCTAAAATACCGCGTACTGATTGGTCATCGTCATTTTCTTTGCGCCATTGACTCATCCATTCGAATAAAGTCATATCATTAGCAAAATCAGCTTCATGATCCTGAGCATAGTAACCTATATTGGCATTTTCAGACCAATTAATGGTTCCTTCGTCTTGTGGGATATCATGCACTAACGTACGTAACAAGGTGGTTTTACCCACACCGTTCTGCCCCAAAATAGCAATGCGCTCACCGACTTCAACCATTAGATTAAGCTTGCTAAACAATGGCGTGTCGTAACCTTTAGCAAGGTTTTCAACGATGAGTGCATTACGGAACAATTTCTTTTCTTGTTCGAAACGAATAAACGGGTTAACACGACTTGATGCTTTAATATCATCTAGCTTAATTTTATCAATTTGCTTAGCGCGTGACGTGGCTTGTTTGGCTTTCGATGCGTTAGCCGAGAAACGTGCGACGAAGGTTTGCAACTCGGCAATTTGAGCTTTCTTCTTGGCGTTGTCACTCATTAAACGTTCACGTGATTGCTGTGCAGCCATCATGTATTCGTCATAGTTACCTGGGAACAAACGCAATTCACCGTAATCTAAGTCAGCCATGTGTGTACATACTGAATTTAAAAAGTAACGGTCATGGGAAATAATAATCATGGTACTGTTACGTTGATTCAACATATCTTGTAACCAGCGAATAGTATCGATGTCCAAGTTGTTGGTTGGTTCGTCGAGTAACAGTAGATCTGGATCTGAGAATAATGCTTGTGCCAATAACACCCGCAGTTTAAAACCCGGCGCAATTTCGCTCATCAGTCCGAAGTGTTGCTCTATGTCAATACCGACACCTAACAATAAGTCACCAGCACGAGATTCTGACGTGTATCCGTCCATCTCAGCAAATTCCATCTCAAGTTCTGACACTTTAATACCGTCTTCTTCACTCATTTCAGGTAAAGAATAAATACGGTCACGCTCTTGCTTCACCTTCCACAACTCGCGGTGACCCATGATCACAGTGTCTACAACAGAAAACGCTTCGTATGCAAACTGGTCTTGGTTTAATTTACCCATACGTTCATTAACATCTAATGAGACGTTACCGCTTGATGGCTCTAAATCACCGGCAAGGATTTTCATAAAGGTGGATTTACCACAACCATTCGCGCCAATTAAACCGTAGCGATTACCGCCACCAAATTTGACTGAGAGATTTTCAAACAGTGGCTTAGCGCCAAACTGCATCGTGATGTTAGCTGTTGTAATCAAAATGAAATTCCAAATCGTGTTGTGTGTTAAAGCCCATATCAAATTATTGTTTATTCACTCGAGTTAACGTATGTATGACTCAAGCCAGCACTTAAACAAATGCTTAAAAAAATACTAATGAGATTAAAACGGGCATACGGCATTGCCGAAAGGGTCGTTATAAAGCGCGACATTGTAAGGATTTCTGGTCTATTTATCAACCTAAACTGGACCTATATCTCTAACCTCCATACTTTAATGAAGGTTAGATCATAACAGCCTAGAAGTTAAGACGAAGTCCGCCCTAGCCTCTAGACTTTATCACTTTTTATCATATTTGAGCTTTGTTAAAGCTTCAAATAATCAACAATGTAATCCAATCCACCAGTAACGGCAGCCACTTGTGCATCATTACATTGTTGCGCTGTCACCAATGGGCTATCAGGATAGACCTCAGTAGTGGTGTTAAAGTGATTGACAGTAATACCGGCACATAAACTGAGTTTTTTAACCGGATAGTTAATTACCCCAAATTGCTCTATCGGTACTTCAATTAATTGTCCGTTATCGTCAGGCGCGATATGAGTCACTTTAGCCACTGAATCAATCACCGCTTTTTGAAAATCAGGGGTTGGGTTGTCACTGTCGCCAACTAAGTAGAAACCATCAGGAATGATGCCTTTATCGTATTCAACGCCATCACGCGCAGATAGCAGAGGCCTAAACTCTAATTCGTCAGTATCAGTCGTTTCATGTAAATCAATGTGGGCATATACCGTCCCCAAACTTGCGACAAATGCCATCAGCGCGGCAGATTCTTCGGCGGGGCTATTGGCATAAAAAGAGCGATTAGGATCGATGGCTTTAGGATTCCATCGATTAATGGTTTCGTAACCCCAAGGGCTAACACAAGGTGCAACGGCCACATTAAAATACTGAGTATAATCCTGTGCTTTAGTGGCTAAAAACTGAATAGCACCATGAACACCACTGGTTTCATAGCCATGTACACCACCGGTAATCAAAATCGTTTTTTTATTGTTGTCCCAATGTTTTGATGTAAAGCCAAATAATGGGTACTTGTCAGCATTAAGGGATAACGCGCCATATTGAACTTGGTCAAATTGGCTGGTAAGCGGGATTAACTTACTGACAACTTCATTTTGATAAGAGCGCTTGATGGTAACTTGTGCTAACCATTGTGCTTTGTCTGCATCGGTCCATTTTTGACCTGGTGTACCAATTGGATAAGGTGTGGAATTGCTCATGTAACCTCTTAATCATTTATTTTATTGAGTTATGTATCTGTCAGTCATTTGCTTGTAAATGATGTTTATTGCTCAACTATCTGTTTAGTTACTGGGTCGGCTTACTAACTGGATGGGCTTTGGCAAAAATAACCAATGCAATCCCAACAAAAATAATCCCAGCCGATACACTAAGATGAAAGCTAATCACTTCATCTAAAAAGAGTATACCGCCCACAGCTGCAATCACTGGGACCGTTAATTGTAAAACCGCCGCATGGGTTGATGTGAGCCCGCGTAAGGCTTGATACCACAGCGCATAACCAATACCCGAGGCGATTGCACCAGATAAAACCGCTAACCATACACCTTTGACAGACAATACCGTTGTTTGTGGTGTTGAGGTTAATTGAGGCAGTATCCACACAACCAATATCATCAACGCAACCAAGGGTATACTGCGAATAAAATTATAACCCGTATCGAATAGTGGATTAACAGACTTTTTGCCTAACAAAGTATATCCGCCCCAAGCACAACCGCTAATGGACATTAACACTAATCCGGTTATCGAAGGCGCGCTCACACCGGGCAACACCAAATACGCAAATCCGCTAAAAGCCAATAATGCCCCAATCCATTCAAGTAACGTTAAGCGATGACCTTGAAAATAGCTGATTAACATCATGCTAATTTGTACCGCTGCAAACAAAATCAACGCACCAGTGGCGGTATCAAGTAGCACGTAAGCGTATGAAAACGTCACAGCATAGGTAAATAATAATCCCGCCGCAAATAGGCTGCCACGGCTAGTTAAATTTGTGGTGTTAGTTTTAGTCGTGCGCAATAACATCAACAACCACAACACTAAAGCACCGGCTATTAAACGGATGGCAGTGAAACTACTCGGGTCTATTAATGGTGTGATTTGTTGGGTTGATAATGCCATACGGCACAACACCGAGTTGGCCGCAAATGCGACCAAGGCTATCAAGGTATACAGAGCGATAGAAAATCGAGATAAAAAGGCTGATAGATCAGACATAAACGGGACTACTTAGCGTTTTTTTTAAAGGTGAATTTACTTGAAAACCAATGCAACACTCTGACTTGCTGTACATGGCTCAAGCCAAAAAATACACAAATCCAAGGCGAAATCAGTAAAAACCACGGTAAAGCAGCCGTCGAACGACCTGAAAAGAATAGATATAAAAAACCGCCATAGATAACAATGACGCCAAGGAGCCCTACAAACAGCATCATTTTTTTAAGCAGGTATTCTAATTTTTCCACGAGATAGCATTCCTAGAGAATAAAAAGTTACGCCGAGCATAGGCTCGGCGTGACAACATCATAACAAACTGATTATGTAAATTACTACCCGCTTATAAACGCAAACCACCGTCAATTTCAAATACTCGGCCGTTAACGTAATCATTTTCGATAATAAAGCGCACAGTAGCAGCTACTTCTTCAGGTTGACCTAAACGTCCTACTGGCACCATTTTTTCTAAACGTTCTAAGGCTTCAGGCTTCATGGCCGCTGTCATTTCAGTAGCCATAACCCCTGGAGCAACTGCAGCACTACGAATATTATGACGAGCTAACTCTTTTGCCCAACCAACCGCCATAGCTGCAACGCCGGCTTTAGACGCTGAGTAGTTAGATTGTCCCATGTTACCAACTTTAGCAATGCTAGAGATATTGATAATCACCCCAGCTTGCTTGGTTTCAATCATAGCTGCAGCGGCTTCACGACCACATAAAAAAGTACCTGTTAAGTTAACGTTAATAACAGACTGAAACTGCTGATACGACATGCGGTCAGTGACCACGCCGTCTTTGGCTTTAATCATTAAGCCATCTCGTAAAATACCGGCATTGTTGATCAACACATTCACTTGGCCAAAGTCTTCAGCAATAAATTTAAAGCCCGCGACCACATCTTCTTCGTCAGTAATGTCTAAGGCATAGCCTTGTACTTCAGTTATTGAACCTAAATCAGCACAAGCTTGTTCAAGTTTAGTTTGATCAACATCGATAAGCGCCAATTTAGCACCTTGGGTGGCTAAATCATGCGCCATCGCTAGACCTAATCCACCCGCTCCGCCAGTAATGACGACAACCTTATCTTTTAATTCCATCAACTGAATCCTTTATTTTTTCTTTGAAAATTGTTCAAAAACACTCGAAAAATCGCGGCGACCATGGCCTTGGCGAGCATGATTAACATATAAGCTGCGAGCCAAAGATCCCATTGGTGTGCTTGAATTAGAGGCGACTGCCGCTTCTTGCGACAACCCTAAATCTTTAACCATCAAGTCAACCATAAAGCCACCTTGGTAGTCTTTTGACGACGGCACATTTTCCATCACGCCTGGGCATGGATTGTATTTCTCTAACGTCCAGTTACCGCCGCTACTGACTTTCATGATATCAGACAACACTTTAGGATCTAAACCATTATCCAAACCAAGTTGTAACGATTCGCTAGTACCCACCATCAATACAGACAACAGCATGTTATTACAAATCTTAGCGATTTGACCTGCTCCTACAGCACCGGCGTGAAAAATATTGCCGCCCATAACCGTTAATACCGTTTGGGCTTGTTGATAGGCGGCTTCACTACCACCACAAATAAAGGTTAAGGTACCCGCTGCAGCCCCTGCTGTGCCACCAGACACTGGCGCGTCCATAAACTCAATGCCTTTTTCGGCCGCTTTTGCACCCACTAAGCGAGCGCTGTCGGCATCAATGGTCGAGCAATCTATCAGTAATGCCTGTTTAGATACCACATCCAACAAACCTTTATTGTTGTCATCGCCTAGGTATAAGCTACGAACATGCTTGCCTGCTGGTAGCATGGTAATCACAAAATCTGCAGAAGCTGCTGCACCACAGGCCGTTTTAGCACTGAGTGCACCTTGTGCTGTTAACGCTTCTACCGCAACTGGGTTTAAGTCAAATACGGTAACTGTCATACCCGCTTTTACTAAATTGGCAGCCATTGGGCCACCCATGTTACCTAAACCAATAAATGCTACTGTTGCCATCTCATTAATCCTTTTTTAAGTAAAGTCAGCTAATGGGTGTTTATCTTCAGCCCAAGGAGAAGTAACCAGTTGAGTCACTTTATTCGCATCCACTGCGTCGACATCTGCAAATAGCCATTTAGGTTGGCGATCTTTATCAATCAGTAAGGCACGCACACCTTCGCAAAAGTCGCCCATAGAACAACAGTTAACACTAACGCCAAGCTCCCATTTAAAACAGTCTGCTAAGCTAAGCTCAGTTCCTAAAGCGGCTTGTTCAAAAATAAGATGCCAACTAATTGGGCTACCCGCTAACGCCGTTTTTTGCGCCCGTTTCAACCAATCAAGTTCAGTATTTAAGGTAGATAATTGATAGTGAACATCAAGAATATCACCCGCCATTAACAAATCGATTTGTTGTTGGAATTGCTGCAAATGGCTGGTTGGCAACGTAGCGATGTGCTGCTTGGACAAATCAGTGAGCAAGTCACTTAATCGTTGATGATTTTCCGCGTTATCTTGACTCCACATGACTTCAGCCATGGCATCAAACAATGGCTCTTTTTCATCGCTATTTAAATAATAGTTACCAAGTTCAACATACAAGGCATCTGCGGCATTCATGTTGTAAGCGGTTAACCCTAAAAATAGCCCTGTCTTACCCGGCATACGGTTTAAAAAGTAACTACCACCAACGTCTGGGTATAAACCTATGGTCACTTCTGGCATTGCAATACGGCTACGATCGGTAACAATACGATGGCTACCGCCAGCCATTAACCCTAAACCACCACCCATTACAATGCCGTCACCCCATACCATCACGGGTTTACCAAACTGATGCAATAAATAATCAAGTTGATACTCTTTGGTGAAAAATTCACAAGCTTCTTCGGTGATATTATTGGGGTTTGCTATTGATGCATGATAAATAGCCCGTACATCACCTCCGGCACAAAAGGCTTTCTCGCCGGCGCCATTTAGCACCACGCAAGCAATACTGTCATCACTTTTCCAACGGGTTAGTTGGACTTGCATGGCATCAACCATATCAAGTGTTAACGCATTAAGCGCTTTTTCAATATTCAGAGTGACCACACCGATAGATTGACCGGATAGCGTGCCCAATGTTTGAAAAATTACATCTTGAGTCATTAGCAGTTCTTCCAGTTTGCGGCGCGTTTTTGTAAAAAGGCGTTCACACCTTCAGTCTGATCTTCGGTATCGAATAAGCCCACAAACAGTTCTCGTTCAAGCGGTAATGCTTGAGTGCGAGGCATATTCCGCCCAGCTTGAATAAGTGTTTTACACGCACTAACACTACTAGGAGACTGTTTAGCCACTTTAGCGGCCAATGCTACCGCAGCATCTAGTGATTGACTTTTTTCGACCACCTCTTCAATTAAACCTATGTTCACTGCTTTGGCGGCATCAATCAGTTCACCACATAAAATCATCCGTTTTGCCCAACCCTCACCCACTAATGCCGTTAAGTTTTGGGTGCCGCCCGCACAAGGTAATAAACCGACAGAAGCTTCAGGCAACGCCATTTTTGCCTGAGCTTCAGCAATACGTAAATCACAAGCGAGTGCGATCTCTAAACCTCCACCCATGGCGTAACCATTAATGGCAGCAATAGATACCCCACGAAACGCGCTTAAGGTTTCAAAGGCTTCACCAAAGTTTTGCGCCATGATGGCTGCATTGTCTTTATTGCCATCGGCGAATAAATTTAAATCTGCACCAGCTGAGAAAAACTTATCACCTTCGCCTGTAATCACTAGGGAATAAATATCCTTGTCCTGATCCAGCTTAAGGATGATGTTTTTAAGTGCTTGTAAACTGTCAGCCGTCCAAGTATTTGCAGGCGGATTGTTCAAGGTCAATATTGCCGTGTGGCCGATAATATGTTCAAGAATCGCAGGTGGTTTTGTCATAACCTTATGTCCTTATGCTAGGGAATATATTGTGGTTCAGTCACTAGTGGATCTGTTTATTACAAGATTGGATGGGCGTCGCTAGCTAACAAACGACGGGCAATGATTAAACGCATGATCTCGTTAGTGCCCTCTAAAATTTGGTGCACTCGTACATCACGAAAATGACGTTCTAATGGATATTCACGGATATAACCATAACCGCCATGAATTTGCAGCGCACCGTCACACACTTGGAAACCCACATCAGTAGCAAAACGCTTCGCCATGGCACAATACGCACTGGCCTCTGGGTCTTGAGTATCTAATTTAAAGGCCGCTAAACGTACCATTTGGCGGGCAGCCACTAATTCTGTTGCCATGTCAGCCAGTTTGAACTGTAATGCTTGGAATGCCGCTAGCGGTTTACCAAATTGCTTACGTTCATTCATGTATTCAGTTGCACGAGTCAGTGCAGCTTGGGCCGTACCAATTGAACAGGTAGCAATGTTAATACGTCCGCCGTCTAGGCCTTTCATGGCAAAGGTAAAACCTTGGCCTTCTTCGCCTAGTAAGTTGGCGGCAGGCACGCGCACATTTTCAAAACTGATTAATCTTGTTGGCTGTGCGTTCCAACCCATTTTATCTTCAGCTTTTCCGTATGTAACACCGGCCGCATCAGCAGGTACAGCAATGGCAGAAATGCCTTTAGGGCCTGCTTCACCAGTACGGCACATTACCACTAATAACTCGGTTTCACCGGCACCAGAGATAAACATTTTTGAACCTGTGATCAGGTAATCATCACCATCACGCACGGCTTTGGTTTGCAATGAAGCCGCATCACTACCAGCACCAGGTTCAGTTAAACAGTAAGATGCTAATAATTGCCCAGTGGTTAAGCCTTCTGACCATTGTTTACGCAACGTTTCTGTGCCCCATGTGGTAACCATCCAAGTAGCCATATTATGAATCGTTAACATTGCTGTGGTAGCTGTACAACCATGGGCTAATTCTTCAAAAATAATCGAAGAATCTAACCGGGATAAGCCCATACCGCCTTCTGATTCTGGCGAATACAAAGAACAAAAGCCCAGTTCACCGGCTTTTTGGATAACCTCTTTAGGAAAATGATGTTCTTCATCCCACTTAGCGGCGAATGGAGCGAGCTCTTCGGCAGAGAATTGACGAGCTAAATCAGCAAACTGACGCTGATCTTCGTTTAAATTAAAATCCATGCTGGACTCCTAATATTGTCTTGGATGACTCTTGGGTCATTTGAAGTTTTGCCCGCCTGCGGCTTAAGCTGCTTATCCATTAGATTGTCTGTGTTACAACATCATCCAATGGCGCGGGTCAAAATTGTCTTGTTGAATTAGCTAATAAATATTGCCGCAATAAATCAATAAACTAACTATCACGGCGAATGGAGACTAACCCGAGCAGGGATTATTTGAGGTCAATGCTCATGTTAGGACCACTAACGGCTTCTGTGTCAAACCAGCGTGAAGTGATGGTTTTAGTTTCAGTACAAAAACGCACCGCTTGTTTACCATAGGCGTGCTGATCACCATAGAAACTGCCTTTCCAACCAGTGAATGAGAAGAAAGGTAATGGCACAGGGATCGGTACGTTAATCCCTACTTGGCCAACTTCTATTTCGTGTTGATATTTACGAGCGGCACCGCCAGATGCAGTAAAGATAGAGGTGCCATTACCGTAAGGACTGTTATTAACCAGCTCAATAGCATCATCTAAATTGTCCGCTTCCATGCAACACAATACAGGGCCAAAGATCTCTTCTTTGTATATGCTCATGTCGGTGGAGACATTGGTAAACATGGTTGGACCAACCCAGTTACCCGATTCGTAACCTTCTAAGGTAAAATCGCTGCCATCTAATAAACACTCAGCACCTTCAGCTTTACCTTGGGCAATGAGTTTGAGTACCCGTTCTTTTGCTGCAGGACTAATCACTGGGCCGTAAGCAGCGTTTTTGTCATCCCACAAACCTGGGCGCACTTTAGCTAACGCCTCTTTTAACTCAGGGATCCACTCTTTGGCTTTACCCACAAACACTGCGACCGAAATAGCCATACAACGTTGACCTGCCGCACCCACTGAGGCGCCGACCATGTTATTGATCACTTGCTGCTTATTCGCATCAGGCATGATCACGCAATGGTTTTTAGCCCCCGCAAACGCTTGCACGCGTTTTAGGTTGTCGGTGCCCGTTTTGTAAATGTATTGACCCACCCCCACAGAACCAACAAACGAAATCGCTTTAATAGCAGGATCCCTAAGCAAAATATCAACTGCGGTTTTGTCGCCATGAATAAGTTGTAATACACCTTTTGGCGCACCCGCTTCAACAAACAACTCCACTAAACGTTGCGGCGTCATCGGATCTTGTTCAGAAGGCTTTAAAATAAAGGTATTACCGCAAGCAATTGATAATGGGAACATCCATAACGGGATCATTGCAGGGAAATTGAATGGCGTAATACCCGCACACACACCTAATGGTTGCGTGTAACTGTAGGTGTCGATGTTACGGGCAACGTTTTCTACCGTTTCGCCCATCATCAATGACGCTACGTTACAGGCATGTTCGGCTACTTCAATACCGCGCCATACATCACCTTTAGCATCTTCAAAGGTTTTACCGGTTTCTTGGGCCAAAATGGTCGCCAGTTCATCGTGATGTTCTTTTAGCAAATGTTGGTAACGTAACATGACGCGCGCACGTTCAGATACGGGAACTTCTTTCCATGTCTTAAACGCTTCCTTAGCACTGTGAATAGCCAATTCGACTTCGGTAGTGGTAGCACAGTTAATGTTGGCGATAACTGAATTATTAGCAGGGTTAGTGACATCAATATTGCGGTCACCATTACCATGTGTGAATTCGCCGTCAATGTAATGCTTAACTTGTGTGATCATGTTGCTTTCCTCGATCCTTGAACATCTTATGAGTGAAATAAGCCCACTCGTATTGAGTTACTGCACAGGTGACGCGATTTGTTGTGTTTGTCAGTCTCACTAAAGTGGCTGCGTGTACATCTACCTGTGCGGTGGTCTTGTCGAACTTAACTTGTATTGTCTATTTACACTTCTATCGCCATTGCTGTAGCTTCGCCACCACCAATACATAACGATGCTACGCCACGCTTAAGGCCACGTGCTTTTAAGGCGTAAATCAATGTGACTAACAAACGCGCACCAGAACAACCTATTGGGTGTCCCATTGCACATGCACCGCCGTTAACGTTGACTTTACTGGCATCTAATTTCAGTTCAGAAATCGCCAACATGGTGACCATGGCAAACGCTTCATTAATTTCATATAAATCGACATCATCTTTACTCCACTGCACTTTATCGAACAGTTTTTGCATCGCGCCAACCGGTGCGGTAGTAAACATTGACGGTTCTTGTGAATGAGTAGTGTGACCTTTAATGGTCGCTAATACGCTTAAGCCCAATTGCTGTGCTTTTTCGCGTGTCATTAACATTAACGCTGCAGCGCCGTCTGAAATTGAACTAGAGTTGGCTGCTGTAATCGTGCCGTCTTTGGTAAATGCTGGGCGTAATGTCGGGATTTTTTCTGGGCGGGCGTTACCTGGCTGCTCATCGGTATCAACAGTCACGTCACCGCGACGCGTGCTCATGGTGACAGGCACCACTTCATCTTTAAATGCGCCAGAGCTAATCGCTGCATTGGCTTTTTCGAGCGAACTTAATGCAAAAGCATCCATTTGCTCGCGGGTTAGGCCAAAGTCATCTGCCGTTTTTTGTGCAAATGTACCCATTGCACCACCAGTGTAAGCATCTTCAAGGCCATCTAAAAACATGTGGTCCATCACTTTACCATGGCCCATACGCATTCCACTGCGCGCTTTGTCGAGCAAATATGGTGCTTGGCTCATACTTTCCATACCACCCGCAACCACAACTTGACTACTACCCGCTTTAATCAAATCATGAGCTAGCATTACGGTTTTCATGCCAGAGCCACAGACTTTATTGATAGTAGTGGCGCCAACACTATAAGGTAAATTGGCACCCAGTGATGCTTGACGAGCTGGGGCTTGACCAAGACCTGCGGGTAAAACGCAACCCATCAACACTTCGTCAATGCTGTTTTCACTCACACCAGTTTGGGCTAATAGGCCTTTAATCGCAGTAGCCGCTAATACTGGAGATGCTACCTCAGACAATGCACCTTGAAACCCACCCATTGGTGTACGCTTCGCGGCAACAATAACGATATCTTGACCTGTTTGCTCTGTACTCATAACTACTCCAATTTAAATACACTTAGAAATTAACTTTTTCAATATTGATATCACTCTGACGTTGACGCGAACGTAAAGCAAGTAAAAAATGGTCTAAATACTGATGTTAATCAATTGGAATTGTCAGTGAAGATTTACAGCTTAAGAATATTAGCTTTAAATTTGATGTAAGACATTGTTTTTATGACATATATAAACAACCGCACATCAGTAACGTTATTACTGTTGAGCGATTTAATCAGCATAAAACTTTAGTCTAAGCAGAATGTAGCCATAGTGGCCCAATAAACCAAATAGCCATTTGGGGAGGATTAATGGTCCATAATCACTACTTGATTGCGGCCTTTATCTTTTGCTTGATATAAGCCTAAGTCGGCTTGCTTAATAATGTCGGCAAGCTCATGAGTTTGCGGGGTTAACATAGCAACAGCCACACTGATGGTAAAATTAATTTTAACATTGTGAAAAACAAACTGGTTTGACTCAATACTGGTTCGTAATCGCTCTGCTATTTCAACGGCTTGTAACTGTCCTGTATCGGGTAAAATAATTAGAAATTCTTCACCACCTATGCGACCTAATATATCGTTTTTCTTGAGCCAATTCCGTGCACGTCTTCCACATGCTTTTATGGCTAAATCGCCAATATCATGGCCATAATGGTCATTAATAGCTTTAAAATTATCGATGTCGAACATAATCACGGCGAGTGGTCGATTATTTTTTTGAGCCTGATTAAAAATCTTTTTACCCTGTTCAAAAGTATGACGTCTATTAGCAATACCCGTCAGATAATCAGTTTGAGAGCGACGTTTAAATTGTCGGCGAGATTGCCACAAGAAAATCACCACAACCAATAACACCAATGCAATGAGCACTGCGATTACCATTGATAAGTTAGTGATTTTTTGAGTATCAATTTCGGCCTCCAAATTAAGCTTATTAATTGCCAATTGATTTTCGAGCAGGCGATTATTAAATTCAGCAACGGTAAGGTTATGGTCTAATGATGAATTAACCACATCATTATTGATAATATTGGCAAAGTTCTTTTTTTGTAAATCGATGGTATCTAACAGCTTATTCATGCCAAGATTACTGGAACCATTGGCGTAATCAATGATGGCTGCAATCATCAATTTCAATTCACTTGAATGACCGTGATAAGTCGCCGAATGAGAAAACTTTTCCGCATATTTAAAGGCTTTATCTGGCTCTTGTTGACGAAAATAACTTAATGCCAACCATGCATGAGTGGCGTCGACAAAGTATTTTTCTTGAGTTGTATCTTGCACTTCAAGTGCTCGTAAAAAATGCTCAATACCTTCTTGGAATAAACCTTGAGCCCAGCAGCTAATACCAGTATTAAATTGATAAAAAAACTCAAAATCAGCAAACTCTGGCGATTGCTCAACCAGTTGCTGCATTTGCAATAAATGGTCTTTATTCTCCACCCACAAGCCTAATTTAATTGATTCACCAATCATGTTATGCAACATATTAAACATGTCTTGTTTATCTTGGGCTTGCTCCCAAAAACCATAGGCTTTCTTAAAGTATTGATAAGCTTTACGGTTTAAACCATTGTCACGATAAATAGCCGCGGTGGCATTGAATATCATCGCTTGCCGGCTCAGTCCTAATTGATGTTGTTGTGCTAACGCTAATGCTTCATTTAACCTTTTCAGACCTTCGCCAAAATCACTTGGTTTATTATAACAATACGCGCTTTGCGCTAACACTTCGGCCAAGATATCAACGTTTCCAAGCTGACGGGCTAATGTAATCGCCACTTCACGATCTGGGCAATAAACTTGGGTGTCGTTAGTTTGAAGGTAAAGTATGAATGAGCGTTCGATATAGCTTTTGACCAGTTCTTCACTAAGAGGATGTGGCGTAAGTAATTTAATGGCCTGAGTATAACTGTCAACTGCAGCAACAAGATCACTGTTAACTTCTTGCTCTATTGCCAACAAATGCAATAACTGGCCTTGCTGTTCAATTGGCCATTGAGCGCTTTGCGGTCGCTGTTGTTGTAAAAAGTCAATACGTTGCTGTGGTGAGCTTAATGTGGATAACTGCCGTTTGATATCCGTTAATGTTGCGCTACCAGTAATACCACTTACATTGGTGCCATTAACATTGGTGTCATTTGCATCAGCGTCACTAAAGAGGTCACTGGCCCCCAATGAGGTTACAGGCCCACTCACTGCACACACCAATAATAACATCAACCGCGTTTTAACCATTTAACCTCGACCTTACAATAAAAACCATTAAATTTAACAATAGCTTTTATCGAAACGATGTCAACGTTAAAGCGCTGGTGAAACTATACTCAGATTTACTTTTTACTTTCCCATGGCGTTTTCGCATTCATGTCAGACAAGTCATATGGTGTTAACTGGTAAACATAATAATTAAGCCAATTACTGACTAATAAACTGCCATGACTATGCCAACGAACAATAGGGTCTTGGTTGGGATCATCTTGACGATAATAATTTTGTGGAATGTCAGGGTTAAGTCCTTGTCCTTTATCGCGCACGTATTCTTCGTTCAAGGTTTCTTTTTGGTACTCAGGATGGCCCATCACAAACACATTATGGCTATCACGGCTAAGTACAATATAGGCGCCAGCCTCGTCAGATTCAGCTAACACTTCTAAATCAGGATGTTGGCGGATTTGTTCGACGTCCATTTCCGCAAAACGAGAATGTGGCGCAAAAAACTCATCATCAAAACCACGTAATAAAGGATGCGGGTCGCTTGTTCGGCGATGATTAAATACGCCAGACCGTTTGTTGGCTAACAACTTACGTTCTAAATCATAAAGGTGATAAAACCCAGCATGAGCTGCCCAGCAGAGAAATAAAACCGATGTCACATGTTGTTGCGACCAGTCAATGATCTCGCGAATATGGTCCCAATAAACCACATCTTTAAAATCAATTTGCCCTAATGGTGCCCCTGTAATAATCAAACCATCGTAATTGTTATGTCTGATGTCTTCAAAATCACGATAAAAAGTGTTCATGTGATCAACTGACGTATGCTTAGATTCTTTATCATGAATACGTAATAAATCGACCCCAACTTGCAATGGCGTATTCCCCAATAAACGTAATAATTGGGTTTCAGTTTCGATTTTGTTGGGCATCAAATTCAAGATGAGTACCCGCATTGGACGAATGTCCTGATTAGCCGCACGGGTTTCAGACATCACAAAGATATTTTCAGACTCTAAAATACCTGCAGCGGGCAGATTATCAGGAATACGAACCGGCATACGTCTCACCTTATAGATTAATTAAACACAGCGTCTTGATTGAGTACGTGCCAAATGGGCTAATAACCTCAACCATTATGCTTACCACATCACAGTTTCAACATTCTGTTAAATTCGCTAAACAGTCAACTTGATCACCAGTATTAACTTATATTTACTAAGGTTATTTAAACAAAACACTGTCAGCACGCTATATCAGCGAGTAGTAGTACAACAATCATTTGTATAATTCATCATACACAAGGATGTCTAGAAGTCTACACGTCTTGAGTTGAATTTTTTTCTCGCTTGTTATCAACAAGCGATATTTCTATCATGAGTCATTACTTAAGATGAGGTTAACTATGTCAATCGCGACTGCAATGATAATTGGTGCAAGTTCCCAACTAAGCCAAACCCTTGCTAAACAATTATCTGCACAGCAGGTTTCACTAGTGCTATTTGTTAACGATCCTGACTCGTTTAGCGAGTTTAGTCAAAGCTTGCCCGGTGAAGTCAGCGTGTATCCATTAGCTATTACCCAACCCGATACACTAATAGCACAACTTAATGCGGCTTGGACCAAGCATGATGGAGCCCATTTAGTGATAGTCAACACCGGCGTTAATGAATATGATTCAACTCTCCCCTGGGCCATTGACCAACATACTATTGATGTAAATGTCATGGGATTTGCCGCTGCCAGCCAGTGTATTTTTAAATTGATGTGCGAACAGGGTTACGGCCAATTAGCAGCGATTAATTCTATCGCCGGCCAACGTGGTGGTCCAAACGTGGCTTACCATGCCTCTAAAGCTTTTGCTGCAAATTATTTGCAAGGCCTTAGCATGCATGCACAACGCTTAAAATTACCTATAACCATTAGTGATATTCAATTAGGCTTATTTGATAAGGCGGTCCACTTAAACACTCAAATGCTTTTATCGCCCATTGATAAAGTGGCAGAACAAATTTTAACGGCACTTAAAAAAGGTAAACGCCGAGTGTATGTCACCAAGCGCTGGCGTATTGTAGCGTGGATTAATCGTTTATTACCTGAATATATTTATAATACCCGTCATTGGAATCCACGTAAAAAATAGTGAATTAGCGTATCAATAAAAGCAGGAACCCAAGGGTTCCTGCTTTTGAATCTGCACATGCTAATAAATACTAGAAAGAATAACCTACACTCACCATATACACCCAAGGGTCAATATCGGTATCAACGACAACATGATCTCCACCCATATCAAAGCTCACATCAGTTGAAATTTGTGCATACCATACAGAAGCATTAACCAACCATTTTTTATCAATTTGGTAATCAAGACCTAATTGAGCAGCAATCCCCCAAGAGTTCGACAAACTTAAATTGTCTAAACCAAGGTCTTTAGCATCTTGGGTAAACTCACTATCATAGAAATTAGTAAAGTTAACCCCTAAACCAATATAAGGACGGAAAGCAGATTGTGAATTGCCAAAGTAATACTGTGCCACCAATGTTGGGGGTAATTGTTTAGTGTCTGCAATTTTACCTAATTCACCTAGTGACACATCATGGCTAAAAGGCGATGCTGCTAATAATTCAACCCCAAAATTATCAGTTAACATATAAGCAAAATTTAGCCCTAGTTGCACATCATTATCTACCCCAAATTCTGCAATGTTTGCTACTACAGGACTTGACTCATTAGGTGCCACCATAGCAACACCTGCTCGAACGATAATATCACCCGCTTGATGTGCCGCAGCACCAAAAGATAATCCAGCAGTTAATAACGTAGCAGCGGCTAAACTTAGGCTAATTTTATTATTCATTTTTAACACTCCATGGTAATGACAACTAGATGCAACTCTGTGCATCCTCAACATTTTCCGCCAACCTACCGAAGTAATCTGTTAATAACATTGACATAGATCAATGAAAACCAAATACCTCTTTAGAGGTACAAAAGAGGTTGCAGACACTTGATTTAGATCACAAAACGAGGGCATAAAGAGACAAAAGAGGTATTTAATAGTTGGGTTTTGTGAGGTTGATCAAGTGAATAATTGCTGATGACTATTCTGTTACGGATAGTTTGGGGTAATGAGTTAACCACGCCTTTTGATACACGCGATGATTAAAAATCGCCTTGTCACGCTTTGGATTTTGGCTTAACGATAAATCAAACATACAGTTTAAACCAAACACACTGATTACCTGTAATTGAAATTCAGAGGATGTTAGCTTATCAGTTGAGACTAATTGAACTCCAATAGCGGTTTGTTTTTCTGGCCAATATGACATGGCATGAGCGCAAGATTGATAAGGTTTATCACCATTTCTAACATGCATTCTAGCTTGATTTTTCACCGACCAAGGCAGATCTATCTGTTTAACCAACATTGCTTGTATCGCTTGGTCTTTTTCGGAAGATGGATTGTTATCGCACCAGTAAATTACATCAATGTCATTTAAGGGTTGTGAAGCCATGCAGTGTAAATTATCCCAAATCATATTACGTATAAAACCTGCGCTAATTAACCAGTCAGAGATCCCCTGTTGTTGCATTACTTTCTGACACGCCATTAACGCTGTCAATCTAGATTCATCCTGTTGCAACCACTGCGCCAACAAGGACAATAGCTTTGCTTGCCCCTGTTGCAACTGATCAATAGCCACTTGATTTAACAGGGGCTGATTTAATAGGGTTTGATTAAGTCGCGTCATACTGTTGTTCTGGCGCAGCATCAGCAAATGCTGTTAACTTATTGCACTCATCCCAAATTCGGACAATATTAGGATACGCAGCAAGCTCTAAATTAAAGCGTTTGGCATTATACACTTGCGGGATTAAACAAATATCGGCCAGCGACGGAGTATCACCAAAACAAAAACGTCCAGAATATTGACTTAACTGCTGTTCTAAAGCGGCAAAGCCAAGGTGTATCCAATGATGATACCAACGCATTTTATCTGCTTCTGATACGCCCATTTCGTTAACTAAATATTGTAATACTCGAAGATTATCTAATGGATGAATTTCACATGCGATGGCTTGAGCCATGCTACGCACAATAGCACGCTGCTCAATATTTCTGGGAAGTAACGGTTGTTGAGGGTGTTTTTCGTCGAGGTATTCCATAATCGCTAACGATTGCGATAAGTTAATCTCACCAGACCCGTTATTGTCGATAAATGTCGGTACAAGATCCGAGGGATTGAGTTGATGATAAACTTCAGAGTGTTGCTCACCACCATTATTAACTAAGTGAACTGAAATATGTTCTGCCGTTAACTGCTTTAAATTTAATGCAATACGCACGCGATATGCCGCACTTGAACGCCAATAGCCATAGAGTTTCATGTCTATATCCCTGTTGTTTTTTTCATTAAAAAAGGCAATAACGCTTTATCGCTATTGCCTTTTTATTTCGATTTACATCGCCTTCATCATCTTAAGCTTTGTATTCAACCACTTTTTGATCGATAGAACCAAAGATGCTCACGCCATTATCATCAAACATTTCAATGCGAACAGTGTCGCCAAAGTGCATAAAAGGTGTTGATGCTTTGCCGTCGGCAATAATCTCAAGCATCCGCTTTTCCGCTAAACAGCTTGAACCTGCACTGCGATCGTAGTTAGAAATAGTACCTGAACCAATGATTGCACCTGCGCCTAATGGACGTGTTTTAGCCACGTGCTCTACTAACTGGCTAAAGTTAAACGTCATGTCGACGCCAGCATTCGGGCGACCAAATAGTTCACTGTTTAAATGAGTCACTAACGGCAAATGTACTTTGCTGTCTTGCCATTTGTCACCTAACTCATCAGGGGTAATCGCAATTGGCGAAAATGCACTCGATGGCTTGGATTGGAAAAAGCCAAAGCCTTTACCTAATTCACCTGGAATTAAGTTACGCAGTGATACGTCGTTAACTAGCATCAATAATTTAATGTGCTTAGTCGCATCCTCGCTGTTAACACCCATGGCAACATCATCAGTAACAATAGCGATTTCTGATTCGAAATCGATACCGTATTCTTCACTGGCCATTTGAATATCCGCTTTAGGGGCGATAAAACAGTCAGAACCACCTTGATACACGAGTGGATCAGTCCAAAATGATGCTGGCATTTCAGCACCACGGGCCTTACGAACGAGTTCTACGTGATTGACATACGCACTGCCATCGGCCCATTGGTAAGCTCGTGGTAAAGGTGATAAACAACGTGCTTCATCAAAATCGACTGCATTGTCCATTTGTCCGTCGTTTAATGCTTCATACAACTCATTAAGTTGTGGGTATAACAAATCCCAAGCATCTAATAGTTGCTGCATTGTATGGGCAATAGCAGGCACCGCGACTGTCTTGGTCAAATCTTTACTGACTAACATTAATTGGCCGTCGCGACGTCCGTTGTGATAACTTGCAAGTTTCATTATTGCTCCTAAATACGAGGTGAGTTGTAGTGGATAAACCACACTGCAGACTCATTTTGACCATACAAATAACTGATAATGGCTGAAAAACCTATAGCATGCACAAATCACATGTTATCGGAATAAACCATAGTTCGTAAAATATTCGTTACATTCATTTAACAGTTATTAAAATACTGAGCTACAGCGCTTAAGTGACTAAAATGCCAGCAATAAGCTGGCATTAAATCGTTACATTACTTTTTCTTACTAATACTGTAGTCACGCAACTTATTGGCAATAGCGGTATGCGATACCCCAAGTTTTTTGGCTAATTGTCGCGTACTTGGGTATGCAGGGTATAACCGGCGTAATAAACTCGCTTCGTATTCTTTCATCGCTTCATCGAGGGTACCTTCGAATTCTTCATCGAAATAACCAAAGCCTTCGGCATATGACGGTAATTTAAGTTGTTCAACGGTCAATTCTGTTGAACCATCCCACATTGATACCGCTCTAAAAATAGCATTTTTCAACTGACGCACATTACCCGGCCACGCATAAGTAAACAGGTAATCACGACAGCTTGCCGAAATACGTCTTAAAGGGCTCGATAACTGCTGACTGTAATGTTCTAAAAACATCTCAGTTAACGGTAGCACATCAACACGTCGTTCACGCAATGAGGGTATGTGATAACTCAATACGTGAATACGATAATATAAATCTTCTCTAAACTCACCTGTTTGGCAAAGTTCTGCTAAATGCTTTTGGGTTGAACAAATAATCCGTACATCGGCGCGAATTTCTTCATCACCACCTATGCGCCTAAAGGTGCCATCTTGTAATAAACGCAGTAATTTAACTTGCGCGGCTTTAGACATCTCGGCGATTTCATCAAGAAACACCGTACCGCCTTTAGCTTCTTCAAAGAAACCTCGTTTAACAACAGTGCCATTACTGACAAAACCAAATAATTCTTCTTCGGCGACGCTATCTGGCAGTGCTGCACAGTTAATAGCAATAAACGGATGTTCGCGGCGCATACTGGCATCATGGCTTGCTCGGGCCATTAACTCTTTACCCGTACCGGTTTCACCTGTAATCAATAACGGGGCATCAAGTTGCGCCATACGCTTGGCTTGCTTGAGTATATCTTTCATTTTATCGCTAACGGCTAATACATTGTCAAAACCAGTAGTCTGATTTTGCAACGCATTAAACTGCTTACCCACTCTGGCAGGTGACTTTAGCGAGATAACAGCCCCACCTAATATTGTCTTATCATTATCATCAGGTAAGTAAATAGGCAACATTTCGGCTAAATACTCGTTCGAGTTAATTTGCACACGAGTTGCTTGAGGTAATACAGGCGTTTCACTCATCCAACGGGCAAAATTAAATGCTTGCACCCAATGATTCAGTGACTCCCCTACTACTTCATGCTCGCCCATGCCGAGCGTCAATAATGCAGACTCATTCGCAATACGAACCCGTCCTTTCACATCGATTGAAAAAACTGAATCTGGTAAGGTTTTAAGCAATGTCTTTAACGCGTAGTGCTCTTGCTCTGAAGGCATAAAAGAGACCGTACGAACATCATGCACACTTTCGACTTTACGAATTTGTGGCATAAGTTCACGCAAGGTTTCGAAACTGATTTCTGCAAATTGCAAAAATAGGAAACCTTTATTACTGGCATCAATAGCAATTAAGTTAATGCCATAATTCTCAAGCACGACTAGGATGTCTTTCGCTAAACCAACACGATCGATACAACTGACTTCCAAACGCATAATGCAACGATTCCCTATATATTAAAGTTTGTTTTGGAAATTTGGCACAACGTTAGAGGGATATTGCCTCGGTGGCAAGTGAAGTTTACAGCAGAGTTGTAACAGAGCAATTATTTCAGTACATTACGTTTACGTAATGTACTGAAATAGATGGTGATAACGACTAATCAAGCAACTGGTCGGTCTTGGCTGCCATGATGAAATCGTTCTTGTGTAACCCCTTAATCGAGTGTGACCACCAAGTCACGGTAACTTTGCCCCACTCAGTTAAGATACCAGGGTGATGAAACTCGGCTTCAGCTAAATCGGCCAACTTATTAGTAAAGGCCATCGCTAACTTAAAATTTTTAAATTTATATACCCGCTCTAACTGCATAATGCCGTCACGAACTTCAACGCCCCAATCTGGGATCATACCGATAAGTTCTGCCAACTCTGCATCGGTTACTTTTGGTGCATCTGCTTGGCATGCTTCACACTTCATCTCGGTTAATGCATTCATTTGTACTCCTTGGCTTAATTAAATAGTGTCTAACTTGCAGGTTATTGAGCCACAAGCTCTACTACAACAAATCGTTAACTGGCTTTAACTTTTGGAGCGAATTTAGGCTCAAACATGCCTAATTGGCGTGCTTCTGTCACCATACTCATAATGTCCATACGAGCAATCTCATCCAGATAATCAATATTATCAATCACATAATAAATAGGCTGCATAATATCAATTCGATATGGCGTACGCAGTACATCAAGTAAATCAAACGGTTTGCGTTCAGGGCTATTACTTAATGCATACATGGTTTCACCCGGTGAACTTAAAATGCCGCCGCCGTAGATTTGCAGTGATTCATTTTTTGCTTGGACTAGGCCGAACTCAATAGTGAACCAATATAATCGCGCCAAAAACACTCGCTCTTCTTTCGTTGCGGCTAGCCCTAACTGACCATACATATGCGAAAAATGCGCGAAAGAAGGATTGGTTAACAATGGACAATGGCCAAATATTTCATGAAAAATATCAGGTTCTTGCAGGTAATCAAACTCTTCTTTGCCACGAATAAACGTTGCCACAGGAAACTCTTTATTGGCCAGTAACTCAAAGAAACGTCCAAATGAAATCAATGCAGGCACTGCTGCGGTTTTCCAACCCGTTGCATCAAGCAACACTTTATCGATTTCAGGCAATTGCGGAATGCGATCAATCGACATACCTAATGCATCTAGCCCTTTTAGATATGCTTGACATGCACGACCAGGCATATTGGTTACTTGGCGTTGATACAATTGTTGCCATAATTGATTCTCATGCTCTGAGTAATCAATGTAACCTTGGGCATCAGGTTGATGTGCTATATATTTTGTTGTTGCACTCATAGGTTCCACTTTACGTCAACTTGACTCCCTACATAGTGTGCTAAGGTTGACGTTTTGTTAACTGTTTCACAGTTTTTTGTCTAACTGTTATCTAGCTCAAAACGTAAACAAATAAATACAACTAACACATTAATGGCGATAATATCGACACGTTTACTCACCTTATTATCCCATTCCCGAAAAACGTTGAGCGTTTATTTGGATGCTGCATCAATAATTTAACTGACGATTGGCCAGTGATAATTTACAATATAAACAAAACTTGGTTCATTAATTCACAGGACGATTAAACTATGACAATTTTGGTAACCGGTGGCGCTGGCTATATTGGTACACATACCGTAGTAGAGCTATTAAAGGCCGGACAGGAAGTCGTCATCGTAGACAATCTATCAAACTCAAGTGTCGAAGCATTGGCGCGAGTGCGAACTATTACAGGAAAAGATGTCACTTTTTATCAAGGCGACATTTTAAATAAATCATTATTACAAAAAGTCTTTACTGACCATCGCATCGAATCAGTGATTCATTTTGCAGGATTAAAAGCGGTAGGAGAATCAGTCGCTAAGCCTTTAAAATATTACGAAAATAACGTCACAGGCACCATTATTTTATGCCAAGTAATGGCCGAAAATAATGTTAAAAACTTAGTGTTCAGCTCATCGGCAACCGTATATGGCGACCCAGCCAGCTTACCGATTAAAGAAGACTTTCCAACGGGTGCCACCAACCCATATGGTCAGTCAAAATTAATGGTGGAGTATATTTTAGCTGACCTACATAACTCAGATAACAGCTGGAACATTGCCCGCTTACGTTATTTCAACCCTGTTGGCGCCCACGAAAGTGGCTTAATTGGCGAAGACCCTAACGATATTCCAAATAACTTAATGCCGTTTATTGCTCAAGTTGCCGTTGGTAAGCGTGAAAAGTTAAGTGTCTTTGGTAATGACTACAATACCCCTGATGGTACTGGCGTGCGTGATTATATCCACGTTGTTGATTTAGCTGTCGGCCACTTACAAGCGCTTAAAAAGTTGCAAACCAAACCAGGTTTGGTGACTTATAATCTCGGCACCGGCATAGGCTACAGCGTGTTAGACATGGTCAAGGCATTTGAGAAAGCTTGCGGAAAAACCATTGCTTATCAAATTAGTCCTCGTCGTCCTGGCGATATTGCTGCCTGTTATGCCGACCCAAGCTTTGCCGCTACAGAATTGGATTGGCGTGCAACTCATACAGTTGAAGACATGGCCAACAGTAGTTGGAAATGGCAATCAAATAATCCTGATGGTTACAATACCAACTCCGTTAATTAGGTGAGCAATCAGAGTCACTCAGGTTTTTCAGTTTGAGGCGCATTGTTAAAAGAATGGTTATTCCCTTATGAAGCAATGCAACAAAATAATGGAAAGCCTGAGTGGCTCCCGCAGGGCGAGTTTATGCACCTACTATGCTACTTAATAGAATTTTGACGTACGATGGCATGGATGCTGGAGGTAGAGCAACGCAGGAGCAGTTGCCGAGAGCACTATCCTATTACTTGCCTAGAAAGTGCAGAACTCTCGCTGAATGACCAGATAATTATTGGAATTGGTATGAATTGCCAAGCGCTTAACAATTTGGTGCTGCAGTTAATGCTAATATTGACTGCAGCAAATGTGTTTAAGTCCAATTGGAACCCAAATGACCCAAGGTATTAATCAAAGTCGTCGTAATCTTTTTAGTCGCAGAAAGTCCAATGTGACTCGCCCGCCTTGGAGCAAAACAGACCAAGAATTTACGGACAACTGCACCCGCTGTGATAAGTGCATAAGCGTCTGTGAAACCCAAATCATTAAACGTGGTGAAGGTGGCTTTCCTGAAATTGATTTTACTAAAAATGAATGCACCTTTTGTAAGCAATGCGTTGAGGTGTGTCCTGAACCTGTATTTGATGACACGGCGGTATTGCCGTGGACAATTGTCGCCAGTATTAAAGATAGCTGTTTAACCGCTAAAGGAGTCTGGTGTCAAAGCTGTAAAGACGCCTGCGATCCCCGCGCAATTAGCTTTATCATGGCGGTAGGCCAAGTTCCCAAACCCGTGATAGATATTGATGCCTGTACTGGCTGTGGTGCATGTGTGTCACCTTGCCCTACTGATGCAATACTTATCGGTCATCCAAGCTAAGTTTATCGACAAAAAAGTCAAGGTTGTCACAAATACTGTTAGCTGTTTTGATGTTGTTTCTCAATTGATAACGCTATATTACCCACACAATATAACCATAAGAGCACTAAGATGTTTGGTCAAAAAAAACCTGCTAATTCACTCAGTTTCATCGCTCAAGAATGTCATTTAACCGGCAAACTTATTTTTAGCGGTGACGTGCTCATTGCTGGCTATATCAACGGTGATATAAAAGCCCAAGGCAATGTAACGATTGAGCCTAACGGAACCGTTGATGGTGATATTTTATGTCGCGAGTTGATGATTTCAGGACAATTGACGGGAGAAGCTCGTTGTAAAAAAGTCACCCTGCATGATCAAGGCGTTTTTGAAGGTGATGCATATTGTGAAAATATTGAGATTTTAGACGGAGGTCAATTTTTAGGTTACCGTCACCGAGATACACCTACCAGCGCTTAATCCACCGTTCTCGCGGCCTTATAACGTCGACAACTATCGTCAATTTTTAACCAACTCACTTGTTCATCAGTGTAGATAACCTGAACTCGGGATAACAAACGCCTTTCAAACAGCCCTTTGCTTTGCTAGCTGCGTTGAATTAACTTGCAATAGACCCGCTATTGACGCGTCAATTCGCCTTGTTAGTAAAACAAATGGCAAGTTTGATAGTGGTTAATTTTTAAGTTCATGATCTTTATCATCAGATTATCATCTCTTATCCCGAGTTCAGGTTAAATATGATAAGTCGGTTGCACTCGGTCTGGTTGATCTAAAGATGCGATCGATAATGTAGTGTATTGCGGGTAACTCAGATGTCGGAAAGTCAATGAGCAGCCGCATTGTTGACAAAAGCCACGACGTATATCGTTTGAAGAAGCAAACTCAGTCACTTGTCCTTGTAACCACTGCACTTGTTCACGATGAAAATCCATCCAGCTCACCAACACCGCACCAGAACTTTTACGGCATTGACTGCAATGGCAATGATCGGCATCAAATGGTGTACCACTAACTTGATAACGGATTGCACCACATAAACAACCACCTTGTAATAACTCAACTTGTGACATTTAAGCTCCTAGATGATCTACTTTTATTTATAAATATATTACTTATCAATTCCTTGAAGTTTCTGCTGCCATTGACGCAACAACACCACAAACTCTTTTGGTTCTCTGTCTAAGCTGTCGATGGATAAATATAAATGATACCCCAACTGCTCATGTAACGTTTGGCAACGATGACCAAACATGGCCAATACGCCACGATAGCGATCGCCATTTACCAGCAGCGGCGTGTATTCCACGCCTAAATAACCTTCTAAACTTTGTAAATCTTCATCTTGGGTGGCGGCCGTCATTAATAATGGACGTTGTTCGGTTAATAATCCGGTGGCCAGACGTGGCGAAATACAATCTAAAATAGGATTAATCTGTTTAAGTTTGACACCAATATAGGGCAGTTCAATCAGCTCCATATTTTGATTTACCCGTACGCTATCAACGCGCTGAATATTATGCCATTCAATAAAAACTTGTCCGCGACGATGAAAAAATTCTACACCTTCTGTGGTTAACTTAAAGCTCACGGCTGGCTGATACAGTTTAGCAAACCCTAAAATAAGTCCTACCGATCCAAGGGCAAAGCACAACATACCAAGTACAAAAAAACCTTTAAACCCGATAAAAATAATCAAGCTAGCGATTAAACTGACTGCACCAACAATGGAGAGTGTTATGCCATTGCGCTTAGAATAAGGGCTGATTAGCATTTGCTCATCACTCACGAAAATATCCTTCTCATTGATAATTTATTCCACATACGATTACTCAAGATTATTCATTAGGCCGACAGTGTTACCTGTTGGTAGACCTTTTATTTGTAGCCATAATATCCCCACATATTCATGGATAGCTCGTTGCGACGTAAGTAACTGATCCGCATTTAAACGCCACCAATAACCACGGCTAGCAATAAAATCGCTTGGCGCTGCTTGAGGTTGCATTCCCAATGAGGTAAAAATTCGCATTGAACGTGGCATATGAGTCGCCGAAGTGACTAACCTAAACGGTTTATAGCCAATCATGCTTTTAAGTGCATAAGCTTCTTCAATGGTGTCTTTAGGTTGATTAAAGACCAATATACTGGTTTTCGGGATCCCTAATTCTTGTGCGGCTTGGGCCATCATAGTCGCATGGGCTGTAGGTCGGTTGCCACCGCTCCAGCCACTGACAACTAAGGTACAGTGCTGACCAAGACCATACTGCCGTATTCCCTCACTTAAACGAGCCAGTGCCGTGGATGATAATTGCTGTACTGCTGTATGGCCAGATTGCTCAAGATTACCCGACCCCAATACCATCACAACACAACTGCCCGTTATAGGTTGATGGTTAACTTGATACTGCGACTCTAACGAATCGGCTAAAAAATAACTCACTTGGGATTGGCTGGTTAGTACTAGCACCAATATAGCGATAACCAATGCAACTCGGCCTAATCGCAGCAAAGTGGCCCGCTGGGTTCGCCATAAAATGGCTGCAATAATTAATAACAATATGCTAAAGGGAATGGGCATCACTAATTGGGATAACACTTTCTTAAGCCAAAACATCCGTATATCACTTAATCAATAAAAACTGTCGCTAGTTTATCGTTATCAGCTCCGAATACAAACCCTAGCGACAGTTATTCCTATAACAAAAACGGCACTGTTTAAGTGCCGTTTGGTGAGTTATCCCTTAACGATTTGAATTGGGATTGACTATCATCGATATAATATTGAGACTATTTTTCGTCTTTGCCCCACAACCATGCAGCCCCACGAACGCCCGAAGATGCGCCAAATTGATTCTTCACGACTTGAGTTTCGCACTCACGGCCGACAACGTATTTCGGTAATAATGACGGTAACTCAGTGTAAATGGCGTCAATATTAGATACGCCACCACCCAATACAATGATGTCTGGGTCCATCATATTAATCACATGTGCGAGTGAACGAGCTAAACGGTCGATAAAACGCTTAAATGCCGCGGTTGCCAGCGGATCACCTTGCTGCATCATCTCAGAAATTTGAATACCACTGGTAGCGTCACCGCCTGCGGCGCGAAAGTCTCGGATAAAGCCTGTGCCCGAAATAAAGGTTTCGATACAATCGCGATTCCCACAAAAACACGTTGTGCTATTAAACTCATCGGGGGTCATCCAAGGTAACGGGTTGTGGCCCCATTCGCCAGCAATACCGTTACCACCAGCATGAACAGTGCCATTTATAGATATGCCCGCACCACAACCTGTACCAATAATACCGCCAAATACTAAACGCTTACCCGCTGCTGCACCGTCTACTGCTTCTGAAACAGCAAAACAGTTGGCATCGTTGGCAACACGTACTTCTCGGTGTAATACTTCGCTTAAATCTTTGTCTAAAGGATGGCCGTTAATCCAAGTGGAATTAGAGTTTTTGACTAATCCAGTAAACGGAGATACCACACCAGGAATGCCCACACCAACAGAACCGGTTTGCTTCGTTGCCGATTCCGCATCAGCAACTAAACTGACAATGGCTTCTATGGTACCTGGATAGTTTTTTGGCGTTGGAATGCGCTTTCTGAATATTTCAGTACCGTCTTCGGCTAACGCCACTATTTCAATTTTAGTACCACCGAGATCGACGCCCATGCGCATCATAACTTGTCACTCCACTTGTTTATTATTAATTGGGGTTCCATATTTAGCTTACAAAGGTCGATTGACACTCGAGCTATTTACGTGCAAACCATGCCGATGAAGCGGCAATAAAATACGGATTTAAAATATTTTCTTTCTGGTTATATTGAAGCGGTGTTAGCCCAGGATATTCAACTACCTGTCCACCCGCACTTTCTAATACCGCTTGCGCGGCTGCAGTATCCCATTCACTGGTAAGGCCTAACCTTGGATAAACATCCGCTTGACCTTCTGCAATCATGCAAAACTTTAACGAGCTACCGACACTGAGCATCTTGTGCTCACCAATAGTCTGTAAATAGGCGGCAACATCAGGGCTAATATGGGAACGACTCCCCACCACAATAGGTGGCGATTGCAATTCCCGGTTACGAATATCTAATGTTGCTATCAAGCCGTTATGCTCAAGCCAAGCACCTTGGCCGACTATGCCGCTATAGCATTTATCTAACACTGGCGCATACACTACGCCAGCAATAGCTTGTCCTTGGTGGATCAGCGCAATATTGACGGTAAATTCACCATTGCGTTTAATAAATTCTTTGGTGCCATCCAGAGGATCGATCAACCAATAGGTTTGCCATGATTGTCGTTCAGCCCAGCTAATATCAGCCGCTTCTTCACTCATAACTGGAATATCTGCAAAATGCTGTTTAAGACCAGCGACAATTACATTGTGACTAGCGATATCAGCAGCAGTAACCGGGCTATCGTCTTGTTTAACTTCAATCTGCAGATCAGTTTGAGCATAAACCTGCATAATGGCTTCACCAGCTTGCTTGGCGAGTGTCACTATCAGCTGCAAATCTGTTTTAGAAAATACAATGTTAGACAAATCAATTCCTTATAAAATTCATATCGCGCTAGCGATCAACACACTATTGATACGACATTATGCCATTGTTAACATCATAGATTGATAACTTTTTGATTGTACTTAATCCAAAAGGACTCGAAAAAAACAGCAGACAAAACCACCACATTGATACAACATACCCGCAACAAAATAAAACCAGTTCTATACTAAGCTAAACGTCGCCCGGCTCAAAACAAACAGTGTGTTTATGCATTCGTATTCAATTATGGAGCGAACCCGTTAATAAAATGTAGCATCATCATTTAACGACTTATATTTCAGTGACCCTTGGCTAGACATACCTATCTAGGTAAGTCTAACCAGAGCGTTAACGTCTCATTGATTAATTACATCGAATCGTATTTTCAGTTGAAGTTGTTTTAATCACAACATCACTAAAACTGATGTCTACTTTAGCGTCAGTCGTAAGATAAAATGGTATCGTAATTTTACCAAAGTCCATTGGTTCTCCTGCAAAACAGGCCAATGAAATATTGATATTTTGCCAGTCACCTAATTTAGCATTAACCAATTTGGTAATATCCACTTGTTGACGACAGTCTCCTTCGCACGCCAAGCCTAGCCACAGCGGTTTTTGCACTAACTGTAGCGCTTTAATACTTACAGATAACACTGAATCACGATTGCTATAGGCTCTAAGATCGCGCGGAAAATTACTGATTAAACCAACAGTCCCTAGCTCACTACCATTAAAAGAGACTAAGCGAGCATCTTCTTGCACTACGCGATCCATAGTACGGATATTCAGTGCATTATTGTTTGCCACGCTGCTTGATAAGCCCTGTCGCTCATTATTGGTCGCTATGTACATTGACCAAGGAGATTTCACTGCTCGTTCAAATAAAGCTAAGTCTTCAAGTGTTTGAGTTGCTGAAAAATTATCTTCTGATAACTTATCTAAGGCTATCGCATCGGTTGATGCTGACTGATAGCTTAACCCATATCCGTAAGGAATAAGCGGTTGATAGTCAGCTTGTGCTTGCGCACTTTTATCTTGTACTAATGGCACATTCACTTGAGTTTGTTGTGGTGTAGATGGCCACGAGAATGACAATTTACCGACAAAATCATAACCAACACTCCCGTCTGGCTTTGTGAACAACACATCTGCAATACCTTGACCTTCAGACCCAGGAAGCCAAGCAGCAACAAAAGCATCTGACTGATTAAACTCAGAATTAACCCACATTGGGCGACCGCTGATAAATACTGACACAACAGGGATACCTTGCGCCTTCAGCTTTTTCAATAACGCCAAATCTCGCTTATCACCACGTTGATATTCTAGGTTATCAATATCACCATTGCCCTCGGCATAAGGTTCTTCGCCAAACACTACAATGGCAACATCAGGCTTCTGTTCTGGGCTAAATTCACCCGTCACACTTAACATTGCTTCTCCACCGCCTTGGGTGACCACCTGCTTGATACCTGAATAAATTGAAGTTGCACCAGGAAAATCGGAGTTTTTATTATCGGTACCCTGCCAAGTAATCGTCCAACCCCCTGATTGTTTACCTATATTGTCAGCAGCGTCGCCAGCAACAAGTACTTTTGCATTTGGCTTGAGCGGCAATAACGATTGATTATTCTTAAGCAGCACCAACGACTCGCGCACCGCTTGACGGGCAACATCGCGATGACTCGCTTGACCTATTAATTCAGTTTTACCCGATAATGGACGATTTGCAGGGCTAGGTTTATCAAACAAACCCGCACGAAACTTTACTCGTAAAATACGGCTTACCGCATCATCTATCCGCGCTTGGCTAATTTCACCGCTATTAACTTGAGCAATGGTATTTTCATATAATGGTTTCCATGCAGCTGTAGGCACCATAAAGATATCTAATCCGGCATTGACAGATTGAGCACAAGACTCATTGCTACAACCAGCAACTTGTCCGTGACCATTCCAATCACCCACGACGAAACCATCGAAATTTAATTTATCTTTAAGCACATCTGTTAACAGGTATTTGTTACCATGGTTTTTAACCCCGTGCCAGCTGTTAAATGAGGCCATAACACTTTGCGCCCCAGCATTTAAGCCACCCACATAACCTTGGGCATGTATGTCATATAAGTCTTGTTCGCTGGCAATATTATCGCCTTGATCTATGCCGTTTTCAGTCCCGCCATCACCGATAAAGTGTTTTACCGTTGATATAACATGTTGGTCAGATAAAAAATCGGCTTTAACAGAACCTTGCAAACCTTCGACAATGGCATACGCGTATGCTTTTACAATCTGTGGATCTTCAGAGTAACCTTCATAAGTTCGGCCCCAACGATCATCGCGCACCACGGCAACAGTAGGAGCAAACACCCAATCAATCCCCGTAACCATTACTTCTTGGGCTGTAATAGCCGCTATTTGCTCAATCAATTTTGGATTATTCGCAGCACCTAAACCAATATTATGTGGAAATAAGGTCGCACCAATCACATTGTTATGCCCATGTACGGCGTCAGTACCCCACATAGTCGGAATATTAATGCCATCGACACTGTCATCTATCGATGCTTGATAAAATGATTCTGCTAACGCAATCCAATCTGCCGGCGTAGCGTGTTTGTCATTATTAGGGTAAGCACCACCACCGTTAAGATAAGATCCAAAGCCATATTGACGCATATCTTCAACAGTGATATCGCGAATTTCAGGCTGGATCATCTGCGCGACTTTTTGCTCAAGTGTCATTTTGGAAACTAATCCAGCAATTTTAGCTTCTAATACAGGATCCTTTGCTATTGCTGGCGTTAATTCAGGCCAAATGGTTAATGTGTTTGATGCCGTTTCATCCGCGGTGACTGTAACAACCGCGGCTTCTGTAGCAAGCTGATTAGTGGTTTGATTGTCGCCACATCCGCTAAGCCCAAGCAACCCCCCTAAGGTTATCAAGCTGATTTTTGTTAGCATATTTACTCTCGTGACACCTTGCAATTGAGTCTGTTTCATTCTATTTCCCTTAGGCATTTTCTGTTGTCTCGGGACGTTTTACATCACATCCAATCAAACCGTAGTAGCCAATAAAGCCGTAGCATAATAGTGGTAAAATAAAGGCAAATTGTATTCCCATGCTGTCAGCTAACATGCCTTGTAATAAGGGTAATACTGCACCACCAACAATGGCTAAGCATAAAATACCTGAACCTTGGCTAGTGTGTTGTTTTAAATCCTGTAGCGCTAAACTAAAAATAGTGGGGAACATAATTGAATTACACAAACCCACTAACAACAATGCCCACATGGCAACAGTGCCGGCACTCAATATTGCAGCAGCAACTAAAATGCACGCACATAAGGCATTAAATGCTAACACCTTACCGGCTTTAATTTTTTGCATCACTGCAGCGCCAATAAATCGTCCCACCATAGCGCCACCAAAGTAATAAGCTATATAATGTGCAGCTTCAGATTCAGATACGCCACTCGTTCCATCTTGAGTAATAAAACTAATCAGAAAACTACCAATACCTACTTCAGCGCCAACATAGACAAAAATCCCCACAGCCCCCAACACTAAATGCGGATACTGCCAAGCACTCCCCGATGCAGAGGTCTTAGACTTAGCTTCTCTTTTTCCCAATAACGGTAATTTTAACAACATGAAAATAAGTGCTAATGCAAACAATGACGCGGCTAAAATTAAATATGGAGTTTGTACCGCACTCGCCTGCTGCTGTACTGACAACTGACCAATCACTTCACCAACTTCAGTGATTTTTTCATCGTGTTCAACGGTTGATAAAATTAACCAACTACCAAAAAATGGCGCAACAGTCGTACCTAACGAATTAAATGCTTGAGTTAATGTCAGTCTTGATGATGCTGTTTCAGCCGGCCCAAGTACACTCACATATGGGTTTGCTGAAACTTGTAAAATAGTAATACCGGATGCCAATACAAAAAAAGCAAACAGAAACATGTTATATGAGCCATAACTGGCTGATGGATAAAATAATAAACAACCAATGCAGGCAATAATCAATCCGGTAATAATCCCTTTTTGATAACCAATTTTACCCACTAGCGCACCAGCTGGAATCGACACAATAAAATAGGCACCAAAAAAGCAAAACTGCACCAGCATTGCTTGGGTGTAGTTAAGGTCGAACATGTTTTTTAGATAAGGGATTAAAATATCATTCAAGCAGGTTAAGAAACCCCACATAAAAAATAATGATGTTAATGCCACTAACGCAAAGCGAAAGTTACCTTGCTGGTGTGTTGAATTGGCATTTGCCAGTTCAGATTGAAGTTGTGAAGTCGCCATGACATTCCCTTATTTTTGTTAATAGTTATCTTGGGTTTCTGCCCATAATGACAGTGAATCAAAATCAATCATCGTCGTTTGAAAGTTAACTCCCCCGTAAACTCTCGCTATTTGACTCATCACCTTCCCCATACCTGTTCAAGCAGATGAGGATTTAATAATTAGCCAAATCAATTATTGACCTTTGGATAATTAATCACTAATCTCAATGTAAGCGCTTTCATTTTTAACATATCGATAACTGATGTCAACGATTTTTAACTACTAGAGCATAATCTTTACTGTGTAACTAACGTGGCACAATGCCATTACCAGTGTGTTTCAAGCAAATTAGTTAATCATAAAAATAGAAAAAATTAATCAATACTAAGTGAATTAAAATATGAAAATTATGTTACCAGCCGATTCCAAAATGCATTCAAAAGCGTTCACCTTTGGTGTGGCGACTGCTTCTTTTCAAATTGAAGGCGCAGTGGCATCACGCCTCCCTTGTATATGGGACACATTTTGTGCCATCCCAGAGAAAATTCGTGATGGTTCAGACGGAGAACAAGCTTGCGAGCATGTAAAATTATGGCGTGAAGATGTCGATTTAATTGAATCATTAGGTGTTGACGCTTACCGTTTATCGATTTCATGGCCGCGAGTAATGAACAAAGATGGCAGCCTAAATCCACAAGGTGTTAAGTTTTATACCGACTTACTCGATGAGTTAAATCAACGTGGAATTAAAACTTTTGTTACTTTATACCACTGGGATTTACCACAACATATTGAAGACAATGGCGGTTGGTTAAATCGTGAAACAGCATATCTTTTTGCTGATTATGCCGACAAAATTACTCAAGCATTTGGTGATAGAGTTTACTCGTACGCCACATTTAACGAACCTTTTTGCAGCTCGTACTTAGGTTATGAAATCGGAGTACATGCACCAGGATTAGCCAAAAAAGCTTATGGACGCCAATCAGCGCACTATTTATTATTGGCTCATGGCTTAGCCATGAAAGTTTTGCAAAAGAATAGCCCTAATAGCTTAAATGGTATCGTGCTTAACTTTACCCCTTGTTATAGCGCAACCGATTCAGCAGCCGATGTCGAAGCTGCCAGCAAAGCCGATCAGTACTTCAACCAATGGTACATAAAGCCACTCTTTGATCGTTGTTATCCAGAAATAATTTATGATTTTGCAGTTGAAGATGTTCCCATCATCGAAGATGGCGACTTTGATATTATTGCTCAACCTATCGACTTTTTAGGCATCAATTTCTACACCCGTGCAGTATATGAAGCGGATGCGGTAAATGGTTTTAGCCAAGTAGACATGGTCGATAAACCTAAAACAGACATTGGCTGGGAAATTTACCCACAAGCCTTTACTGATTTATTAACCTCATTAAATGCTCTTTATCCCTTGCCACCAATATACATAACTGAAAACGGTGCGGCGATGGACGATAAACTGGTTAATGGTAAGGTAGATGATCAAGATAGAGTCGAATATTATAATGGCCATTTAAATGCCGTTAATAACGCTATTGAGCAAGGAGTGAACGTTGTAGGCTACTTTGCCTGGAGCTTAATGGATAACTTTGAGTGGGCTGAAGGTTATTTAAAACGTTTCGGAATCGTCTATGTTGACTATCAAACTCAACAGCGAACACTAAAAGCCAGTGCCTATGAGTATCGAGACTTTATCAGCGCTAGAAAATAGTCATTTAATCAGCGCTGAATGTTACATAAATGACTTAGCCAACTTCAAACAGTCGCATCATTTTAATTAATAACAACAATAATTGGGGCATGTATGATCAGTATCAAAGAGAAAATAGCCTACGGACTTGGGGACACAGCGAGTAACATCGTGTTCCAAACCGTAATGCTGTTTTTAACCTTTTTCTATACCGATATTTTCGGTATTTCGCCAGCATTTGTCGGCACCATGTTTTTAGCCGTTCGCTTAATCGATGCCGTAACAGACCCTTTAATGGGGGCTCTTGCAGACAGAACCAATACCCGGTGGGGTAAATTTAGACCCTACTTGTTATGGTTTGCACTGCCATTCGGTTTCATCAGTGTGTTGGCCTTTACGACCCCTGATTTAACTGAAGATGGCAAAATGATTTATGCCTTCGTCACCTATACTGCATTAATGATGGTTTATACCGCGATTAACATTCCGTATTGTGCGTTAGGCGGTGTACTAACAGCAGATCCAAAAGAGCGCGTCTCAGTACAGTCTTACCGTTTTGTGTTTGCAATGCTTGGCGGTTTATTAGTGTCAGGATTAACCCTGCCATTAGTCGAGTTTTTAGGTGAAGGCGACCAAGCTAAAGGTTACCAATTAACCATTACAGCCATGAGCATTTTGGGTGTAGCGATGTTTTTGGTGTGTTTTTGGGGCACTAAGGAACGCTTACACCCACCGATTGATCAGCAATCTAGCTTCAAAAAAGACTTCACGGATATGCTTAAAAACGATCAGTGGCGCGTGTTATCCGTTGCATCAGTGTGTTTATTATCAGGTATGGTATTGCGCACCAGCTTAGCTATTTATTATGTTAAATATGTCTTAAACATGCCCGACTCAATTACCCTGTTTATTACGCTGGGAATGGTCGGTAATATTTTTGGTTGCATTTTAGCCCAACCTTTAGCAAAACGTTTTTGTAAAGTTAAAGCTTATATTACCCTGCAATTGTTAGCCGCGGCCATGTGTATAGTGAGCTACTTTGTACCCAGTAACCAAGTTGAATTAGCATTCTTCATGTTTATTATTTGGGGTTTCACTTTTAATATGTCGACCCCATTATTATGGGCAAAAATGGCAGATGTAGTTGATTATGGTCAATACAAAAATGGTGTTCGTATTACTGGGATGATTTACTCTTCGGTAATATTCTTCATTAAATTAGGTGTTGCCATTGGTGGTGCCGCTGCGGGTTGGTTGTTAGCTGGCTACGGTTACCAAGCTGATACGCTTCAAACACCAAACACTCAGCAAGGGATATTGTTATCTTTTACAATTTACCCTGCGATTGGATCGATATTGGTTGCATTTGTAATGCGCTGGTACGTTTTAGACAATCAAAAAGTCGACCAAATTCACTTAGAATTAAATAGAGAAGCAAAATAAAAGCATGTTAGTCTTGGAGCCATGTGCTCCAAGATGGCTTTTGCAAACTAATTATATGGCAACAATTTACGATGTATCTGTAATGGCGGGTGTATCTCTGGCAACTGTGTCCAGAGTGATGAATAACAACACCAAAGTCAGCGATAAAACGAAACAAAAAGTAGTTGATGCGATGGAGTCATTAGGTTATCGCCCCAACACTATTGCTCAGTCATTAGCGTCAAACCGTTCAAACAGTGTCGGAGTGTTGGTGTCGCAACTGGACGGTCCATTTTATGGACCGATGATGACCGAAATTGAAATGGTGCTGCGCAGTGCCAATAAACACGTCATCATTGCCGCGGGTCACAGTGATGAAAAACAAGAAAAAGAAGGAGTGGAATTTTTAATGAGCCGTGGTTGCGACGCACTCATTTTAGATGTTGAAGCCGTGTCTGACGAATATTTAATTGAACTCAGTAAAGCCTCAACGCCCATCGTCTTTATTAACCGCTATATCGATGAAATTAAAGATCGCTGTGTTTACCTTGAAAATGAACAAGGTGGTTACATGGCAACTGAACACATTTTATCCCTAGGACATAAACACCTCGCCTATATTTCGGGACCGCTATTCAAACTCGATGTGCGTGATCGCTTAAAAGGCCATAAAAGAGCATTGCAAAAATACCATGTTCCGTTTGATGAAACGCTTTGTTACGAAGGCGATTTCCGTGAACTTGGAGGTAGCAATGCAATGAAACATTTATTGTCGTTAAACAAGCCGATAACAGCTGTAGTGTGCGCCAATGATCAAATGGCCGCAGGGGCTATTGCCGTATGCTTAGAGCACGGGTTACGTGTACCGGAAGATATTTCATTTATCGGTTACGATAATATCCCCTTCCCACAATATATTTCACCTAAATTGTCTACCGTAAGTAATCCAATTCACGAAATGGGCAAAATGGCTGCTCGCTGGGTACTTCAGGAAGTGTACAACGATAAAGACGTCGTTATTGAACACTCATTTCAACCCGAATTATTTATCCGAACGTCAACAAAATCGATCAATTAGCGCTTCAAGCAAACTCGTCTCCTGGTTTTATGCCTCAAATTTAGCCAATCGATGCATTTACACAACGTAGATGTACCTTCTCGTTAGCGATTGCCCTGCTGTTAACAATCATCCCCAAGACAACTTACAAAACCATTAACATTAAGCACTTAATGGTTACTGATTAAAATCCTGCCAGCATTTGATAATTCATACTTAATTTGTAGAATCAATTTGTAGAATAAACGCCCATCACCCCTGTAACATTTTTTGTAACAAAAGAAAGCGCTTACATATTGTTTGTGATAAATGCTGTAAATAAAATCATTTAAAAACAATGGTTAAAAAATATTCGTATGAGATAGTAAATATTACGGTTAATGAAATGTAATAATTTAAACTTGTTTTTGTTGACTGCGGTCACATTTTACACTAGTTTTATGTAAGCGCTTACATTAGATGTTTTATAACACAACAATTATAAATAATGATTATCGCGTGGATAGAGTATTAAAAAAACGATTTGCGCCTACCCGCAATATTGAGAGAAGTAAAATCTAGTCAATGGGGATTTCCTAGATGAAAACAACAAAATTTACAAAAACTAAACTTGCGACCAGTTTATCTGTCGTGCTAGGCGTTAGCAGTATGCTACCTGCTTATGCTGCTGATGAGATTAGTGATGAAAATATCGAAGTGTTACAGGTCACAGGTATTCGTGGCAGTTTAATTAAATCGATGGATGTAAAGCGTTCATCAAGTGGGGTCGTAGACTCTATTTCTGCTGAAGATATCGGTAAGTTTCCTGATACTAACTTAGCTGAATCACTTCAACGTATTACTGGTGTATCAATTGACCGTTCTAACGGTGAAGGCAGTAAAGTATCTGTGCGCGGTTTTGGTCCAGACTACAACTTAATCACTCTAAATGGTCGCCAAATGCCTGTGACTACAGGTTCGCGATCATTTGACTTTGCAAACATCGCTTCAGAAAGTATTAGCGGTGTTGAAGTACATAAAACGAGTCAAGCCTCAGATTCTACAGGTGGTATCGGATCTACTATCGATATCTTAACCCATAGGCCCTTCAGTTCTCCGGGCTTAAAAGCGACATTTGGTGTAAAAGCCGTTGATGATCAATCAACAGATAATGGCTCAGTAACACCTGAATTATCTGGTTTATATTCCAATACTTTTGCAGATGACAAATTTGGTATTTCGCTTTCAGCCAGTTATCAAGAACGTGAAAGTGGTAACCAACAGGCCCAAGTCGGTACTGGCTGGCGCAGCTTTCCAGGTACTGCTGATAACAGTGATTGGGGTGGTGTAGCTAAAGACGATACCCAAATCAATCGCCCAGGTGATGATGACATTTATTCAGTACCGCAAACCACAGTTTATCGCTTTGAAGAACAACAACGTACACGTACTAACGGCCAACTAGTTTTACAGTACAGCCCAGTTGATAGCGTAGTAGCGACTCTAGATTACACCTATATGCGTAACGATATTGATACTCAATCTAACGATGTATCAGCATGGTTTAACTTTGTACCATCTGAAAACGTGTGGAGTGATGGTCCTATCGCCTCACCACTCATTTATTCAGAAACCTACGATTCACCAGCTGACTTATCTATGGCTGCAGGTGACTACGGCGTACGTAACGAAAGTGGTTCATTAGGTTTTAACATTGAATGGCAAGCTAGTGATGACTTAAAGCTAACCTTTGATGCTCACAACTCAACGGCAGAAAACAAACCGAACAACCTATATGGTTCAAGTAATAACTTAAGTACCGCTGCTTTTGTGCGTACCAGTGCGGCAACTGACTTTAGCGGTGATTTACCAATACTTGCTGTTGGTGGTGGTAACGCAGTGACACCTGCAGACATGATGCTAACAGGTTCTGTTTTTGGTAACTCACGCAATAAGTCTGAAATTGATCAATATCAGTTTGACGGTGAATATCTATTTGAAGATGCTGGTAGCATTGACTTTGGTATCGCCCTAACGAATGTTAATAATCACTCGCAAAGCGTTAACGTACAACGTAACGATTGGGGTGGCGTGGGTTCGGCTGGTGACTTTGAAGATGCGTGGTTCCCAGCAGATACTATTCAAGACAAATTTGATGCAAATGGCGGTGATTTTTCGCTTGCTGATGGCAACTTTGATGTTTTAGATACCATTTTTATGTGGGATTTTGCCGCAGTACGTGACTTCGCAGCAGCAAATTATGCCTCTTCAGTAAGCGGTGATTGTGGAAATGGCTTCTGCCCTTCTACAAATTATGCAGCTGAAACAGATCGTTATACAGAAGAAGAATCTCAAGCTGTTTATATACAGTATAACTACGATAACGAAATTGCAGGCATGCCATATGATGTGCATTTCGGGCTTCGTTATGAGCAAACCGATGTAACATCAACTGCTGCTGTAGCGGGTTATAATGGTGCAGATTGGATAGCTGAAACTGAAATCGCTTTAGTTGGCACTGGTGAGCAGGTATTTGAAACTAAATCAGGTGATTACGATTACTTATTACCAAGCTTCAACTTTAATATCGAAGTCGTAGAAGATGTTATGCTTCGAGCTGCGTACAGTGAGACAATTGGTCGCCCTGATTATACAGCTATCCAAGGTGGAACTGTATTAGCAACCCTTGCGAATCGTAGTAATGGCGGTGGTTCAGCAGGTAACCCTACATTATTGCCATTAGAATCTGAAAATATCGACTTCTCTGCTGAGTGGTATTACGCCCCTTCAAGCTACGTGTCTTTAGGATACTTCCGTAAAGACACTAAAAACTTTATCAGCTCAGAGACGGTTCAAACCACTAACGGTATTTATAACCCTGCATCAGGTGATTTATACAAAGCTGCAGTTGCTGCAACAGGTACAACTGAAGCTGGAGCTGTTCGTGACTATATTTTCGCAAACTATGCTAGTAATGCTGCTGTAGATGTTGCAAACCAAATTATTAGCGGCAGTGCCGCTAATAATGATGAGTTATTAAACTTCAATATCACAACACCATCAAACAGCGCTGATAGTTCAGTGATTGATGGTTGGGAATTTGCCGTTCAGCACTTCTTTGGCGAAACTGGTTTTGGTGTAATTGCTAACTACACATTAGTTGATAGTGATCAGGCTTACGATAATTACTCATTTGAAGCACAATCAGCATTGGTCGGCATCAGTGATACCGCTAACGCCGTGTTAGTTTACGAAAACTATGGTTTCCAAGCTCGTGTCGCTTACAACTGGCGTGATGAGTTTTTAAACTCTACAAATCAAGGTACTGGTGCAAACCCACAGTACACCGAAGCTTACTCGCAAATTGATTTGTCTGTCAGCTATGACATTGAATCAGTTGAAGGCTTAACGGTGTTTTTCGAAGGACTTAACATTACTGAAGAGTATACCCGTGTTCACGGACGTGCTGACGAGCAAGTGTTAAATCTAACTGAAACCGGCGCACGCTATAGCTTAGGTGCTCGTTACACTTTCTAAATGATATTGAGCTAAGTGACATTCCGCCTAATAACTAATATTGGGTGGAATGCACTGAAGTCTCCTTTAAGGTCGTTGAGGTGAATAAACTTTATCACCTCTTTTTGCTAGATATTAAGTAACAAGGACGTTACTATTTTTATTGTTAATAAAGGAACTTGGCAACAACATCTACCAATATTGAAAACCAGTATTTGAAAGTGATTACATTTTCCTGAATTCTACATATGATGTGACTTGAACATTATAAAACCTGCATTACAAACACAAAATAACAATAACGCCAAAGGCGTAGGTAAATATTATGCAAAAACCAATCACCCAAATAGTCATTGTAGGTGGCGGTACAGCCGGTTGGATAACGGCTGGATTATTGGCTGCTGAGCATAATGTCGACAAAGGTGTTCTAGCCCACGACCCAAAGTTAACGATTACCCTAATAGAATCTCCCGACGTTGCCACTATAGGCGTTGGCGAAGGCACTTGGCCTTCAATGCGTTCAACATTGAGTAAAATCGGTATTGATGAAAACGAGTTTATTCGCCGTTGTGACGCTAGCTTTAAACAAGGTTCACGATTTATTCATTGGCGCCATGACTCAGTTAATAATAACGCCCAAACTCAATCTGACAGTTATTTACATCCCTTTAGCTTACCCCACGGCCATCAAGAACTCGACTTATGCCCATTTTGGTTATCCCATGCAGACCAAGTGAGTTTTGCAGAGGCGGTGAGTAGCCAAGAAGTTCTGACTCAAATGGGGTTAGCGCCAAAAGCCATTTCATCGCCACAGTATCACTTCCAAAATAATTACGGCTATCACCTCAACGCCGGAAAATTCAGTCAACTATTAAGCGAACATTGCACCCAAAAACTTGGCGTAAAACATATCCGCGATCATGTCTGCCAAATTGTTAATAATGACCAAGGCGATATTGATAAACTGATGACCAAAGAGCATGGTGAAATTAGTGGCCAATTATTTATCGACTGCACGGGTGCCAAGTCACTATTGTTAGGTGAGCATTTAGAGGTGCCCTTTTTATGTCAAAAATCCGTTTTATTTAATGATAATGCCCTTGCCGTGCAAGTGCCTTATGAGCAAGCCGATAGTCCTATAGCATCTTGTACTCATTCAACTGCGCAACGCAATGGTTGGATTTGGGATATAGGCCTACCAACACGTAAAGGCGTGGGTTATGTGTATTCATCAAGCCACACCAATGACGGTGATGCAGAACAAACGCTGCTTAATTATTTAGGGGTTAATGGTGTCGCTGCCGATAAACTTCAACCGCGGAAATTATCTTTTAACCCCGGTTATCGAGCCAAGTGTTGGCAAAACAATTGTATTGCCATTGGTATGGCTGCTGGGTTTATTGAACCATTAGAAGCCTCTGCATTAGCATTAATTGAATGGACAGCATCAACCTTAGCGCAGCAATTACCGCCAAATCGTCAAGTGATGGACACTATATCTGCACGGGTTAACCAACGTTACCAATTACACTGGCAACAAATTATCGACTTTTTAAAGCTGCATTATGTAATAAGCCAACGCGAAGTTGATGGTTATTGGCGCGATCATCGCGACAACCAATCGATACCCGACAGCTTACAGGCGCAACTTGAATTGTGGCGCTACCAAGTGCCAAGCCAACAAGACATTAGCTACAAAGAAGCACTGTTTCCTGCGGCTAGCTTTCAATATGTATTGTATGGAATGGGATTTAACACTCAGTTGCCCACTCATGTAAAACCATCAATGCAGCAACTCGCTCAACGACTTTTTAACGATAACCAGCAACGCACTAAAGCATTAAGCAATAACTTACTCAGCAATCGCGCTTTACTTGAAAAAGTGGCTCAATATGGGTTTTCTAAACTGTAATCTACTTTAGCAGAGCAAGCTGCTAGTATTGAAAAAGATTAGCTCTAGCAACGACTAGCACCATGAATCACCTACAATAATCATAACAACAACGTATTTGAACGAACAAGATAGGACATCAATATGAGCCAACATGTATTACTCAACAGCATCGATCATAAAGACCTTAAGGTTATTACCACTCGTTCTGCCGCATTAGGCGACAACCTTTGGTTCAGCCTGACTTTTCCGCAAGAATTTCGCAGCGTTCAAGCTCATTACCCTATTTTCTTTCATAAAGACGCTGCCACGGGTCAGTTTTACTCAGTAGCATTGTTTGGTTTTCAGCAGAATGAAAATCTGTTTTTATCTGACGCTGGTTGGAATGCATCATATATCCCATTAAGTGTGCGTCGTCAGCCATTTTTGATTGGTCAACAAACAGTACAAGAAGATGGTGTTGAACATCAACAACGTGTTATCCACGTTGATTTAGCCCACCCAAGAGTGAGCAAAACAGAAGGTGAAGCCTTGTTTTTACCTTATGGCGGTAACACACCATTATTAGATGACGTCGGTGAAATGCTTGAAGCCATTCATCACGGACTCATCGACAACAATCGTTTCATTGATGTGTTAGTTCAACATGAGTTACTCGAATCATTCACCTTAGACATCGAATTAGATAATGGCCAAAAACATCAAATGATTGGCTTTTATACCATTAATGAAAACACCCTAGCGACATTGTCAGCCGAAACACTAGGTACTTTGCATCAACAAGGATACTTGCAAGCCATATACATGGCACTAGCATCGCAAAGCAAAGTCCGTGAATTACTTAACCTTAAAAATGCACAAGGTTAATCGATTATGCTGATGCCCAACACTGATTCAATACAAACGGATGCTATGCAAATGGTTAGCTGCGTTAGCGGTTGGACCTTAGATCAAGTGTTGGCTCATATTGAACATGCAGATAAACCCATGGTATTTAAAGGCTTATGCCTTACATGGCCACTAGTGCAAGCAGGTCTAGAATCTGCAGACAAAGCCATGGATTATCTGCGTCAATTTTATCAAGGCTCACAAGTTACAGCATATTATTTACCCCATGAGCAACATGGGCGGGTGTTTTACAACCAACAAGTTGATGGCTTTAATTACCAAGCTGGACGCCTTGATTTCAAACAATTATTAAGCCGTTTACAACAAGAAAACACCAGCCCAGAACCTGCTGGGATATACATGGGTTCAACTGACATACATCAATGTTTGCCAGGACTGGGTGAACACAACAGCTTAGATTTATCACCGACACAAGCGTTAACCAGTATTTGGCTCGGCAATCAAACGAATGTCGCAGCTCATTTTGATTTTCCGCTCAATCTAGCTTGTAACGCGGTAGGTAAACGTACTTTCACCTTATTTCCGCCAGAACAAATCAGTAATTTATATGTTGGCCCAATGGAGTTTGCTCCTGGCGGACAAGATATCAGTATGGTGGATTTCGCCGCCCCTGATTTTGTGCGTTTCCCTAAGTTCAAGCAGGCACTGGCGGCATCATTCACAGCAGAATTGAGCCCAGGCGATGTGCTTTTTATCCCCAGTATGTGGTGGCATCACGTTCGCGGCATTGAAGACTTTAACGTACTCATTACTCATTGGTGGCGCAACACACCAGGCCATTTAGGTCGACCGAATAATGCTCTACTGCACAGCATGCTAAGTTTACGCTCATTACCTAAAGCACAGCGCCAAGCGTGGAAAGCCTTATTCGATCATTATATTTTCGACCACGATGACGTTGATGATAGCCATATTCCTGACAACGCCAAAGGCATGTTAACCAAGCCACTAGATGAGTTAAACGCCCGCAAATTACGTGCAGATTTAATCAACAAATTAAAACGATAATGCTGAACACAGCAAGAAACTAAGACATTAAACAGGATGCCAAGATGAATAAATCAATCAAAAAAGTAGTGATTGCCGGTGGTGGTACAGCAGGTTGGATGGCAGCTGCCGCTTTTAGCAAACTATTAGGCAAAAACCTCGATATTGTCTTAGTCGAATCGGATCAGATTGGCACCGTCGGTGTAGGTGAAGCCACTATCCCTACCCTGCATATATTCCATCGTTTGCTGGGATTAAAAGAGCAAGATGTGATGGCCGCCACCAACGCGACTTTTAAACTCGGTATTCAATTTGAAAACTGGCATGACGTCAATAAAGACTATTTACATTCATTTGGTTTTTTAGGCAAAGACTGCTGGGCCTGTGGTTTTCAGCACTTTTGGCTTAAAGGTCAACAGCAAAATATGGTCAGCCAAATTGGTGATTATTGCACCGAACATTTAGCCGCTCGCCAAGGCCGATTTGCAGTGCTACCCAATCAAGATTACAACCATGCTTACCATATGGACGCCAGCCTTTACGCTAAGTTTCTGCGAAAATTTGCTGAGCAACACGGCATAAGCCGTATTGAAGGTAAAATTGCCGATGTGTTGCAACATGAAGACACAGGTAATATTCGCGCATTACAACTTGAAAATGGTGAGTTAATTGAAGGCGATCTATTTATCGACTGCACCGGATTTAAAGCCTTATTAATTGAACAAACGTTAAATACTGGCTTTGAAGACTGGAGTCATTGGTTACCTTGCGACAGCGCTATTGCAGTGCAAACTGAAGCGGTACAGAAACCCATTCCTTACACACGCTCAATTGCTCGAGAATCTGGCTGGCAATGGCGTATCCCATTACAAACTCGTACTGGTAATGGTTTAGTTTTTTGCAGTAAATATATTTCTGATGCCGATGCGACCGAGTTGTTACTGAACAATATTGAAGGTTCACCTATCAATCAACCGCGGGTAATCAAGTTCAAAACAGGTACTCGTCGTCAACATTGGAACAAAAACTGTATTGCAGTTGGTTTATCAGCAGGATTTTTAGAACCTTTAGAATCCACCAGCATTCATATGATCCAACGTAGTATTGTACGCTTATTACAGCTATTCCCCTCTCATGGGGTTATTCAGGCTGACGTAGATGAATTTAATCAGCAAACCAAGATAGAAATGGACAATATTCGCGACTTTATCATTCTCCATTACAAAGTGACTGACCGCGAAGACAGCCGTTTTTGGCGTTATTGTAAAAACATGCCAATTCCAGCGTCATTACAACATCGTATCGACATGTTCAGTCAGTCTGGCAAGGTTTACAAATACGGTAACGAGCTATTTGGTGAAAGCTCGTGGATCCAAGTCATGATGGGACAAGGTCTAGAACCTAAAGAGTACCACCCAATTGTCGACATGATGGAAGAAGCTGAATTACAAAGCTTTTTAAACAGCATTAAAGCGACCGTAAAACGCAAAGTCGAAACCTTGCCCGCTCATCATGATTTTGTGGAACATTATTGTAAATCGACTGCGATGCAAGGCTAAAGCGGATGTCAGCATCAGAAACTACAACGCCGATTGTTGAGGTCAATAACATTGCACCACAGGTGCAATACATTGGCCAACAACAAACGCCGATCATCGTTATTGATAACTTTGCAGGTGATATCACCAAGCTAATTGATATCGCCATCAATGACAGTCAATTTAGTCAAGACCAAGGCTCATATTACCCGGGGCAACGCACTGCGCTGCCAAGGCAATATATCATCGACGTTATCAATTCGGTATTTCAGCTGATTTATGATGTTTACCGCATTCCAACCCAATTACGGCTAAAGCCGCAGCAATGTGTTTATTCGTTAATCGACAAACAACCAGAAAGCCTAGCACCGCTGCAATGCTTACCCCATTTTGACACCCCAAGCCCGCATTACTTTGCCATTTTGCATTATCTAAATGATGGGCCCCACGGCAACACGGGTTTTTTTAGGCATAATCTGAGTGGTTATGAGCGGATCACAGCGGAAAATATCGACCATTATTTTGCTAAAGCACAACCTTTTCTCGATGACAAAAAACACACTACACCCAGTTACTTTGTTGCCAGCGATGAACATTACAGCTTGTATCATCAAATAGAATATCGGCCTAATCGCTTAGTGATTTACCCGGGTAACTTGCTTCATTCAACCTTAGTAAACCCACAAACCGACATAGATGCCACTCCCAGTTCTGGCCGCCTCACCGCCAACATATTTATCAATTTTCAATAACAAGGATCTCGTTATGATTAACCCTCTTTGGGCATTTATGTCTATTTGTTATAAACATAAACTGAATAAAACGCATGCTGCATTACTGGCGATCAGCTTATTCAGTGTCACTCCTAGCGCATTTGCCTCACACCCGAATATCACCCCAGAAATGCTGCATGCATTAACAACATTGCCAGACAGCGAAAAACTGCGTATTGGCGATCGGATCAGTAATGTTGAAGATGAGATTAATCGTTTATTACCACAGCTCACACTGGCTGAAAAAGTATCCTTGGTGCATGCTGCAGGTAAATTTCATATCCCTGCCATTGAGCGCTTAGGCATACATGAAATGTGGATGTCAGATGGCCCCCACGGAGTACGTTACGAAATTGAACGTGATTCTTGGGCACCCGCAGGCTGGACTAACGATTATTCGACCTACTTGCCACCACTAACTGCCGTTGCGGCAAGTTGGGACCCTAATATGGCGAGCCTACACGGTAATGTATTAGGTGCAGAAGCACGTCATCGCAATAAGGACCTTATTCTTGGCCCAGGGGTTAACCTCGCAAGATTGCCATTGTATGGGCGTAACTTTGAATACATGGGTGAAGACCCTTTTTTAGCCGCCAGTTTAGTGGTGCCAGAAGTATTAGCGATTCAAGCTAATGATGTAGGAGCAACAGTAAAACATTACGCCTTAAACACTCAGGAACTCAACCGTACTGGGGTAAACGCTAAACCGGATGAACGCACCTTGCGCGAAGTGTATTTACCCGCCTTTGAGGCGGCAGTAAAACAAGCCAATGTGCATGCCATTATGGGCGCATATAACGAGTTTCGTGGCACCAATGCCAACCAAAGCGCTCACCTAGTCAATACAATATTAAAAGGTGAATGGGGTTATCAAGGCGTGTTATTAACCGACTGGAATGTCGACATCAATACCTATGATGCCGCAATGAATGGCCTTGATATTGAAATGGGTACCGATGTCGCTGATTTCGACGATTACTTTTTAGCTAAACCATTATTGGACATGATTAACGCAGGCAAAGTACCCGTGGCGGTTTTAGATGACAAAGTCCGCCGTATTTTAAGGGTACAACTCAGTATCGGCATGATGGATAAACAGCGCTTATCGGGTCAGCGTAACACTCAAGCACATCGTAATGATGCCAAAACCATTGCCGCTAACGGTATCGTGCTATTAAAAAATGACACTAATACTCTGCCGCTTAATCCGAATAAACTCAAACGGGTACTGGTGTTAGGCCCTAATACCGATAAGCGACATGGTTTTGGTGGTGGCTCATCTGAAGTCAAAGCTTTATATGAAATTAGCCCGCTTGATGGTTTAAAAGCCAAACTAGGTGACAAAGTCGATATTACTTTTATGCGCCCAGCCAGCAGCGACTTTATGCCTATTCCGAATGACTATCTCACCACTCGCCATTGGACAGGCACACCGTCTTGGCAAATTAACTATTACCGAGACAATGAAATGAAGCAGCTGGCCAGCGAATCATGGATCGCCGATCCGCAATTTGATGCCAAAGGAAAAAGCCAATTTATTGAAATTAAAGCAAGCCTTAAACCTATCGAAACAGGCAGCCACAGCTTTAATATTAAAGCAGATGGCAAAGTAGCGTTATACATTAATGACAAACCACTGCTCAATACAACCTCAGCAAATTCGGAAAAAGTGATAACTAACACAGTCAAGTTAACCGCGGGCGAAACCTATGCGATTAGCTTACGCTACCAAGGCGACAAACAAGCCACATTAGGCTGGGAAACACCCAACAGCTTATACAATAGTGAACAAGAGTATTTAGCCGCTGCAAAAAAAGCAGACGCTGTCATTTATTTTGGTGGCTTAAGCCATGCTGACGATCGTGAATCGATTGACCGCCCAAACATGACCTTACCCGGCCAGCAAGACGAAGTGATAACTAAACTGCTTAACGTCAACCCAAACACAATAGTGTTTTTGATTGGTGGTTCAGCGGTTGAAATGCCGTGGGCTGAAACGGCCAACACCATAGCTTGGGGTTGGTATGGTGGTATGGAAGCCGGTAATGCTTATGCAGACATGTTATTTGGCGATACCAATCCAAGTGGTAAAATGCCAATAACCTTACCGAAAAAGCTCACCGATACAGCACCTATAGCTTTAAATGACTATAACGAAACCGAGTCGTTGTATTCTGAGGGGGTATTTATTGGTTACCGCTGGTTTGAGCAACAACAAATTAAACCTTTGTTTGCCTTCGGCCATGGCTTGTCTTACAGCCAGTTCAGTTACCAAAACATCAAGCTATCAAGTGCGAGTATTGCTGGCGATGACACTATGACAGTCAAGGTAGATATTACCAACACCAGTAAAGTGGATGGCGCTGAAGTAGTGCAGTTGTATTTACACGATGCCAAAGCCAGTGTTCCGCGCCCCACTAAAGAACTAAAAGGTTTTGATAAACTCTGGTTAAAAGCCGGCGAAACGAAAACCGCTAGCTTTACCCTCACTCAACGTGATTTATCATTCTGGGACGTTAACACTAATGATTGGTTGGCAGAATCTGGCGAGTTTAAAGTAATGATTGGCGCATCGGTTGCCGATATTCGCTTACGCAAAACTTTTGACTATCAGAATAAGGCTAAATAATAGCTTGTGACTTGCTAGCATTCTTTATGGACAATAAGTTTACTTGCATTAAGTTTACTTGCATTAAGTTTACTGACGATAAGTCTGCTTTATACACCAGCAAAAAGGCAGGACACAGCTTTATGTACCCGTGTTCTGCCAATATATTCTACCTGTGTAACGTAAACATTGTGGTGCAGGTACTCGCCAATCTCAACTAAACATTAATCTTCAATAAATGCCATTAGCTGATCGGTTAGTTGTTTCGCCAACACAGGCTCACCAGCATTTTTCAGCAGCAAAGCAACACATTCTGCGGTGCATAAACCGCCTTCTATCTGATTACGCCGTAATGGATAAATCGAAGCCTGAGAAGCTTGTAATGCAACGCGAGGCAAGGTCTTAAGATAAGGGCTTTGATTAAACATCTTGCGCGCTTCTTGCCACGTCGCATCGATAAGCACTAAATACTCTGCAGATGCTGACGATACAGTAGTCTCTATCACAGCCTCATCGCTTGGAAATACCAACCCTACCTTACCTGCTGCGATCAAACTCAATAAGGCTGCATCAGGTTGTTTACGGTGCCATTCAACCACTCGGGCTCGTTCACCTAATACCTTAGACACCAACTGCCCAGTATTATTGGCTCGCAACACTTCGCGAGTATGGGTTAACAAAATAATATTCACAATAATACCTAACCGAATGAATGCTTTATCTGCATAATGTAACACAGCGATGCTAAAATCATAAAACAGCAACTATGCCAACATGATAAAAATATACCCTAATAGAATTACGTTATTCTTTGCAGTACATTTGCACCATCAATTTAAGCTATAATCGCCAAAATCTATTTTGTGTCACACGTCCTTTAATCCGAGTTGAAATCAGCTAATGATATTCCAGCAAGTTATCGCGTTATTTTTTGCCATGTTTATTTTAGCTATAGTGCCTGGCCCCGCAGTATTTGCGGTCGTATCAAGATCACTGTCAAATGGATTTAGTCACGGCGCAGCAATAACGTTTGGCGTATTGCTTGGTGATTTTCTCTATATATTGTTAGCACTGTTTGGCTTATCCACTATAGCTAACGCCATAGGGCCAGCATTCGAATTGATAAAATACGCCAGTGCGTTGTATTTATGTTGGCTTGGATTCAGCATGCTGCGCGCAACGGCTAAAGGCGCTAAATTAACAACGACACTGAGAGTGAGTCAGTTTAAAAACATCATCACAGGTAGCTTTATCGCCCTAAGCAACCCTAAAGCATTGATATTTTATGTCAGCTTTTTTCCTGCTTTTGTACCGATGAATCACGTCAGCTTTACCGACGTTATCCTAATACTCACTATTGCAACCTGCGCTTTTGGTTCTGTAAACCTCGCTTACGCTTACCTCGCATCGGGTGCTAAACGACTCTTTATCTCACCCAATTTTACAACCATAATGAATCGTATAGCAGGCTCTATCATGCTGCTTTCAGGCATTTTAGTTGCTATTACGATATAGGATTATCAATGACCGCGTTACGCTTTACCCCATTAACCTTAACAAGTGGATTAACCTTAAAAAACCGTGTTGTGGTACCACCAATGGCATCACAAACGGCTGACAGTAATGGTTTAGCTACCGAACAAACCTTTAGCCATTATCAAAACTTAGCCCAGTCTGGCGCGGGCCTAGTAATGGTAGAGTACAGCCATGTCAATCTTGCTGGTCGCAGCGAAGCGAATCAACTGGGTGCACATGATGACGCGTGTTTACCCGGACTAAGCAACATTGCCAAGTTATTACATCAAATGGATGTTAAAACAGGCTTACAGATAACCCATTGTGGCGGTAAAGACAGTGCCGGTATTAGCACCGATATAATGGGCCCTTCTGGCATAACCGTGCCAGCATACGATCGGGTATTACCCACCCCCCGCGCCATGACATTGGAGGATATCGCGACTTGGCAACAAGACTTTGTTAATGGCGCTATTCGAGCGGATAAAGCTGGTTTTGATTTAGTCGAAATCCATTGTGCCCATGGTTACGGCATCAATCAGTGGTTATCGCCGCTGACCAATCAACGCCAAGACCAATATGGCGGCAGTATTGAAAATCGCGCCAGAATATTGCTAGAAATTGTGAGCAAAATAAAACAAGCCACACCAAGATTGGCAATAATGACCCGCATTCCTGGTCAAGATGGTTATCCCGGAGGGTTATCTCATGCCGATATGGGTCAAGTTAGCCTGTGGTTAGTTGCTGCAGGTGTTGAAATACTCAATGTATCTTCAGGTATTGGCGGTTGGAATCGCCCCAAAGATAAACGCGGCGAAGGCTTTTTAGTTGAAGATGCAGCACCGTTAACCGGTAAAACCTCTGCCGCGGTCATTGGTGTCGGCGGTATTGAAACAGTGAATTACATTGAAACCATTTTGGCGACTAAGCAAGTCGATTTAGTGGCAGTAGGCAGGGCTATTTTGGCGGGTCCAAGTGATTTTGCAACCCGATTGATGGCTCAACATAAATAATGCAGTAACATCAGCAATGGCTCGCGCTAAATGATGCTCTAGAGCCTAAATCTAATCTTAATTGCTAAGTATTAAGTACTAAAAAGCCCCTCAATAACACGTTATTGAGGGGCTTTTTAGTAAGTGTTACAAAGACGAGTGATAGAAATTAGTTACCGATTGTTTTCAATTTCTGTAGATAATCCGCTTTGCTTAATAATGCTATCACCTCTGCCGGTTCTAACCATGATTCTAATTGCAATAAGCTTTCAGCATGATTCAATTTCCACTCAGCAATGATTCTCGGGGCATAAAATGTCGGTTTCTGTTCGCCTAAGTCAGGTAACTGAGCAAGATGCCATTTAAATAATATAGGATTATTTATCAGTCGACTAAACGGATGTATGTGCTGTAAATGGGGCAAATTAGCTAGATTCTTTTTCAATTCCACCAAAATCTTAACTGGATTCTTTTCTTCAGGCGCTCGCAGTAATCCAATGGTTTTAATCCATTTAGTTCGCCTCGCGCCACCACTTAGCCATGACAAAGGGATCGATAACATCAACCCTATCGTAATCGGTAGTAACCAGTAAAATAGTTCTTTGCTCAGCAGCAGTGCGGTCAATGCAAGCATAACGCCAAACACAGTGTGACCTGCATGAGCACGCACAACTGATATCCAGCTCAATGCACCATCATCTCTAGATTGCGGCATCCAGCCACTGTCTTTTCCTCGAAATATAGACAACACCACGCCAAATTGAGAAACCATCAGAATAGGCGCATATAGACCTGACATCACCATTTCCAACAACGTACTCAGCGTTAACAATATTGGCCCGCCAAATCGTAAACAACGAGGAATATTAATCAAGGCAGCAAACCACCCAAACGCTTTAGGTGCGAGAACAATTGCCATTGAGACGATAAACAGACTTAACGCACGCTCAGAATCAAATACTGGCCATGTTGGGAACAGCGATGGATTGGCAAAATACTCCGGACGAATAAAAGCCGCCTGCACGGCAATCGCAAGCCCTACCATAATCAAGGCTAACCAAAAAATTGCACTCAGGTAAGACATCACCCCAGACAATAGATGTAATCGAGTCGGTAACACAAAACCGCGAGCAAACATAAATGCTGAATGCTGTAAATTACCCTGGCACCATCGACGGTCACGGATCATCACATCAATTAACGACGGTGGAGCTTCTTCAAATGAAGCCTCAATATCAGTATCAAAACGTACTCCCCACCCTGCACGACGCAGCAACGCCGCTTCTATAAAATCATGACTTAATACATGGCCGCCAAAAGGTGCTTTACCGGACAGAATAGGCAGATGACATGACTCAGCAAATGCTTTGGTGCGAATAATGGCATTATGGCCCCAAAAATTTGAGGACAAACCATGCCAAGCCGACAAACCCTCGGCATAAATAGGACCGAAGCATTGATTGGCAAACTGTTGCAAACGGCTGTAAAGCGTATTGGCAAACACCAGTGTCGGTAAGGTTTGAATAAGACCGACGCCAGGTGCGCCAGCTAAACGACGTGATAATGTCACCATCGACTTTGCGCTCATTATGCTGTCAGCATCAAGCACTATCATGGCATCATAATCCCCTCCCCAGCGTTGAACCCAGTCGCCGATATTCCCAGCTTTACGTTCACTATTTTGATGACGTCGACGATAATAAACCGGACAGCCATACTGATTTTTATTGATCAACTCAAAGAAAGTATGCTCCTCAGCAATCCATGCATCAGCTCGATTAGTGTCACTGAGAATAAAAAAAGCATATTTTCCAGGTGCTGTAGCAATGAGATCCGCACTCATAGCCTCTATGGTGGCCCTGATACGAAGCGGGTCTTCATTATAAATGGGTAGCAATATAGCCGTTCTGAAGCTTGGTTCTATCTCGTTCTCTTTAATTAGACGCGGTTTGAGATGTAACAGAAAGCCCAATAAAGCTTGTGAAAAAGCAAAAGCAACCCAGAGAAAGTTAATGCTAAACAACACTAAAAAGACCATCTGTAAACTGGTAATTGCATTGGTATTAAGCACCAAATACATTTCTCTTATGCCATAAGTCGATAAACCCGCGGTGACCATAAACACAAATAACCGTGCAACAAATGTTCGAAGCGTAAACCACACAGTTTGTTGACTCGGATTCAACCTGTGGCCCGGCTCAGAAACCTCATGACGAGACATAACCAATGGCGACTCGTCAGGCAATGCACGTCCGCCATAGTAGGTATTGTTAACTTGAGCAGATCGAGGATTATTGTTTTCTATCATAAAGGCCAGTCCTCTGCTGTAAATCGATACAGCCATGTCATACCAATTGGTTTATCTTTGTTCCTAAGCTGTACACGTAATTCAGCAACATCGGCATCTTGAGGATCAAACGTGATAAAAACTCTGGCACCATCAACATTGGGATTAAACTCAATGCGTGATTCCAAAATAGCGCCGCTGCTGATACTGGCATCCACGTGAATATGACTGACATCGTCAGCACTAATATGGCTGTAATCGATAACGATTTCGTTTTTATCCGTCGATAACTTACGGCCCCCAGCAGTTCGAACAATCCTGACTTTCCCCTCTGTGTTGGGAATATTATCAACCCAAGTCAGTTGGTATGAGTACGCAAATGACTGACCTTTTTTCAAGCCTTGTTCTGGCTTCCAATAGGCAACAATATTGTCATTGGCTTCAGAATCAGATGGAATTTCAACCAGTTCAACTCTACCTTTACCCCAATCACCAGTTGGTTCAACCCAGGCAGATGGACGAAGATGATAATTTGCTTCAAGATCCTGATAATAATCTAATTTTCTATGTGGTTGAATCAGACCAAATCCTTTAGGATTCTCATCCATAAAAGAACTCACTTGTAATCCCCGAGGATTATTGAGTGGCCGCCAAATTTTCTCACTGTTGCCTTTTTCCATTAACAGTCCTTCAGAGTCATGCACCGCTGGACGGTAATCGGCAGTATCAGCGCGATCTATGCCACCATGCATAAACATTGACGTTAACGGTGCCAGCCCCACATTTTTAACATCCTGCCTTGGGAAAAGCATCACATCGACACCCATTCGAGTTGGATCACCGGGATAAATAGCAAAACGATAGGCACCCGTCACACTTACACTGTCTAGCAACGCATGAACAACAATCGCCTTTTGGTGACTTGATGGTCGTTCAATCCAGAACTTTTTAAACAGAGGATATTCTTCGCCTTTAGGATCGGCAACATTGATGGCAAGTCCTCGAGTGGACAAACCATACGCTTGCCCTTTCGATACTCCGCGAAAATAACTTGCGCCCTGAAATACCAGAAACTCATCCTTATAATCATCGCGATTTATTGGATAATGCAGACGAAATCCAGCATATTTACCGACTTGTTCTAATATTTTGCCGATGGATTGATTGGGTACTTTGAAAGAGGATTCAGAGAGTTTAACCGGAAATGATTTACCGCTCTCGACCACATCAATGTCAATCAACTGTTGATAAATATAACCTGGAGCAAATAACTGTATAGAAAAAGGCGTGGGCGCATTGCCCCAAATAGCGGCATGTTGTTGGAAATTAATTTGACGATAGGTTGAGTAATCTATTTTAGTCAGCGCTTCGGGGGCTTGTTTGGGTTCGATAAAGGGGGTCTGGGACAGTTTATGAGCAACTTCTACGACTGTGTCATGGGAGAATGGCTTACTATCAGGCTTGGAGATTGGCGTTTCTGCATAAATAACATTTGCCCATGATACTAACAAAAGTAATACAGCAAGATTAACCAAAGCTTTCACAGAAAATCTATCATCAACCATTTGTTTAACTGGTGAATTGCAGAACATATCAAAATTCCTTATTGAAAATTCACAAAATAATTTCACAACAAAATGTTACAACATCATACTAATGTCTAAATCTAGAAATATGATTTTAATCGAAGATCATTGAGCTCGACTTAACTTCAGATCGGGTTAAGGTGTGGGATAAATTAGTTAACAATAGAATATTGGGTCTATTTCAAATCAAACTTGTCATTTGTTTTACTAACAAGGCACATTGACATATCAATCTCGAGCCTATGATAAGTTAATGAAACACTGTTGTAGGACAAAGAGCAGCTTAATGGCAGTATTCCGACAGAAGTGATTTAGTTTACTTAACACTATGAACATCACTCCGATTTTTTCTAAAGATCAATGCCAAGTAACTTGAACATAACAGTTGTTCTAGTATTAACAGAAAAATCTAAGAATTTTGAGTAATTTCCCTACTATATGAATAATCTTTAACACTCCAAACATACTTGGTCGAAATACAAAACCAATATAGAACCAAACACCAACTCAACATATGACATATTGAGTTGGTGTAGTAAACCTGGAGCGCCAATGTACGTTGATTAAAGTAGACGAGATCGCCCAAAGCTAGCTGAGCAAAGCCAATAAATCATTGGCATTACCCTGCCATGGACCTTGAGTGCCATCCGATAAAATACTATCTGCTAAACCTTGTTTGTGCTGCTGCATTTCTTGAATTTTCTCTTCAACGGTGCCTTGAGCAATCAATTTATACACGAATACTGGATTTAACTGACCAATACGGTGAGCGCGATCAGTTGCTTGACGTTCTGCCGCTGGGTTCCACCAAGGATCGAAGTGAATAACAGTATCAGCAGCGGTTAGGTTAAGCCCAGTACCACCAGCTTTTAAACTGATCAAAAACACTGAATTATCGCCTTCTTGAAACGCATCAATTTGAGTCTGTCGGTCACGAGTTTGCCCCGTCAACTTACTATAACTAATGGCCAAACGTTTTAGTTCATCTTCAATTAACGCCAGCATGCCAGTAAATTGGCTGAAGATAAGAATTTTACGACCGTCTTCAATCATGTCTGGCAGGTTTTGAATTAACCACGTCATTTTAGCGTTGTCTTTGACTTGCTGCGCTTGTTCAAGCTTCACTAAACGCGGATCGCAACAAGCTTGACGTAGCTTCAACAGTGCATCTAAAAATTCAATATGACTACTTGAAACTCCCTTTTTAGCAAATAATTCACGCAGCTTTTTCTCCATCACTAAACGGATAGATTCGTACAAATTACGTTGGTCTTTTTCAAGTTCCAAAGTTTGAATAATCACCGTTTTTTCGGGTAACTCAGAAACCACTTCTTTCTTAGTTCGGCGCAACATAAACGGAGCGATTCGTTTGCTCAATAACTGCGACTTTTCTACATCAGCTTGTTTCTCAATTGGGCCACGAAACTCTTTATTAAAATAAGTGTGTTGGCCTAATAAACCCGGTAAGCAAAAATCCATTAACGACTTTAGCTCGCCTAAATGGTTTTCAAGCGGTGTGCCAGATAAACATAAGCGAAACTTACCTTTAAGGGTTTTAATCACTTGAGTCACTTTGGCTTGCGCATTTTTGATTTGCTGTGCTTCATCCAAAATAATGTGCTCAAACACATATTCACTGTAAATGGCTTCATCTCGAAGCATTAATGGATAAGTGGTTACCACCACATCAAACTGGTTAATTTGCTCTAATAACGACTGGCGTTTACTACCGTGGATCACCACGACATTCAGCGATGGTGCAAATTTATGGGCTTCTTTTAACCAGTTCCCCACTAAACTAGTAGGACAAACAATTAAACTGGTGCGACGTATCGTCGCGTCTTGCTTAGCTTTCAGTAAAAAAGCCAAGGTTTGAATGGTTTTACCTAGGCCCATATCATCGGCCAAAATGCCACCTAATTGATATTCTTTAAGAAAACACAGCCAATCAAATCCCTGCTTTTGATAATCACGTAACGTTGCATGTAAACCAGCAGGTAACTCTACGAGAACGACACCTTTAAACTCTGCCAGTTTTGTGGCTAGGTTGCGTACTCGTTCACCATTAAGCAAACGCACGTCACTGGCCGATAAATCATTCAAAATATGTGCACGGTTACGGGGTATAGCAATAACATCACCAGAATGACGATTAAACAATTCTTGGATAATGCTAATTAATGGCTTAATGGTTTTAGCTTTAATTTTAATAAAGCCACCATTGGGCCCAGGTAAAAGTAATTCATCATCATCTGCCGGCTCACCATTTTGTTGCAACCAACGAGCCACTAAGGCTAATAACGGTACGCTTTGGCCGTCAATATCGGCACTCAGCGATAGTGAAAACCATCCTGATTCATCATCGTCTACGAGGTCGACATCTAGCTGAGCATCGGTAATTTGTAGGTCAAAGTCATCATCAAAATGAATCTCCATGCCTAATGCATTCAATGCATCAAGACCGTTACTGGTCAATTCAGACCATTCGAAGATAGATTCTGGTAATAAACCAACACTGACATAATAAGCTTGCTGGGAACTTGCTAAAACATTCTCAGGCTCTAGTGTCACCAAACCAACATCAGTTAATGATTGCAATGCCGCAAGTTCTTTTTCAGTATCTCGGTGTACTTGATACTGAATCTGATTTTTTTTAACAAGACTAATACGCTCAGGTTTAGTGCTGGCATTAAATATTATTTCGCCATAACAATGATCCACCCGAATAACCGGTTGCATAATCTGACTGCCGGCAAAAAACTCGCGGGTAAAGGTTAATCGAGTCAGTAATGGATCCGTGATTTCACAAAAATCAATTTCACTTGGCACCGGTACCGTTTTAGGTGAAAAGTGCTGCAGCATTTTATGGCTAATCGCATCAACTTGAGCTAATGGAACGGGCGGCATGTGTTGCAATAAACTCAATTTTTTTACCGGCAAATCAGTGTCGATTTGACCTAAATGCAAATAATCTAACTCGACATATAATGGTGGCACTGTGGCGATAAATTCCCAATTTTCCAGCCCTGGCATACGCATTTGCATTTGGGTGTGTTTTTTATCATGCTCAAGCCAAATAAACTCAGGCACTATGGCTTTGCCCCACGTTAACGGTGTGCGATTTTCTTCCCAAAAACACACTTCTGCAGCCAGCATTTTTGTAATCGCTAAAAATGAAATTTCACCTTCAATGTAAATTTTAGAACCATGATTATTTGATGATAATAATAAGCTGATAATTTGCTTATCTTCAGGATCTATCCACCACGGCATACTGTAACGAATATCGGCCAAAGCAAGTTTACTGCCCTTATTAAATTGACCTTTTTTATTTAATTTACTGCGTTTAAACTCAACATAAATGCCCTGAGGGTCATTGGACAACACATAAATAATGCGGTCTTTTTCTTCATCTTCAACCTCAAACTCAGCAACCGTCTTTTGTTCGTCAAGCTGACGTAACCATTGGTGAATACGTTGTTCTTCAACTGGCTTTTTATCGACCAGTGCCAGCAATGCTGCTGTAACATGTTTGCAGTTGGTTCCGACCGGACAAGTACAATAAGAACGCATCACAATTTTGTGATTAACATTCACTAGGGTGATTTCTTGCCTATATGGCTCTGCTGCAGAACCTTGAACATAGGCTTCAATGTCATGGTTATCACTACTAGCAGTGACTTCTAGCACACGGCCTTGGATCAAATAGTTTTGCGCTTTTTGAATTTGGGGGGCCGAAAACAGTTTCGCAATCATCTCTAATGAGAGCTTAATGGGAAGATTAAACAGTTTCGCCGACATCAATATACCTAATAAAACCGCAGCAAAATAAGCAATGGCTGCTGATAAAAAGTTAACTTACCATTCTATGGAAGAAAGCAGATAATATCTAGGCTTTGCTGATGTTTCGAGCAAAAAACTCAACTAATAACGCAATCGCGCAGCTGTGGCTTAGCTAAAGTACACCAAGATTAAAAATCGACTGTCGATCCCTAGGGTCTGTTGATCTTTGCAGGTTAAATTTTGTTCGAGATAAAAACATTTTAATCGAGGCGAGCGGATTGCTGCCTAGCAATCTAAGCTAAATTAGCTCAACAAAGAGTAAAACGTTTTTAGCCGAACCCTTCGGGCAGCGTTTGTTGGTCATTTTTACTGCGTTATCGACTTTTTATGTAGAATAACTACACCACAAAGTCTCTGCCTTGTACAAATGACCAACAATTCGCTGCAAAAACAACCTTGAAAGATCAACAGGCCCTAAAACAAACAAAAATTTCACACTTAACCCATTCGCGCCATCAATAGGTGATTATGGTAATCACAATCATCAATAAAAAAGGCGAAAGTAAAAACAAGGTTTTTAAGCGAGTTAATTGATGTCTTAACCGCTGTAAAGCAGGATCTTGCAACAATGATAAATGACCAGAATGAAACGACTCCATCAACAGAATTTGAGTATACTTTTGTGCCTGCTCCATTTTACTGCTCATGTCATGGCAACGTTGATACTCGTCAGGATAGTAAAGCTGAATATATTGGCAAATACCTTGGGTCATCATATTCAATTTATATATCAAAAAACTCATTGTTATTATTGATAAAACAACCCAACTAAACACAATCATTTAACGCCTCTATTTACCTATACCAACACGTTCAAAAATCTTATTCGATCAATCACGTTAAAAAGTAACAGCCATGTAAAATGGTTACTATGAAAAAATTAATGACTCACTAAAAACGCTCAACAGACCATTGTATTGCCATCAATCCAATCGCGACCGAGCCAAGTTGCATCCCCCAGTTTCGATACCAGAGGGTATGACGAATAAATATTAATAACGGCAAAACTGCCGCTAAAATAGCCAGTTGGCCTATTTCAACGCCAACATTAAATGCTAAGATTGCTAATAATTTTTGATTTTCAGGCAATCCAAGTTCACCTAATACTCCAGCAAATCCCATGCCGTGTAATAAGCCAAACGCAAAAGTGATCCAACCTAATCGCAATACAATTGGCCACACATTATTTAAGGCGGCAAACAACACCGACAATGCGATGCCAAGCTCAACCCAATGGCTACTGAAATTAAGGACTCCCATCGCAGTGGCCGTTAACGTGACTGAATGCGCTAACGTAAATGCGGTAACAATCCACGCGGTATCTTTAAAAATTTGTTTCGGGTTATCGATTGCATGCCATTTTTTTTGTTCTCGAACCAATACACAAGTGAGCAACAATGCCAGCAAAAATAAAATATGATCTGTGCCTTTCCAAATATGAATCATGCCTTGATAAACATATTCAGTAAACGTAGCGCTGGCCTGACTTTCACCTAAATTAACCAATATTGTTGGCTTATCGTTATTGATTACACGAGCGTATTGATGATCGGGCGCGGTAATAGTCACAATCACTTGATGATCGGGATCAATATCAAAAAAGGCTTGATCATTGATGGATAACACCCCCGAACTATTACACTCAGCTTGAAACGAGGCGACTAAATAGCCTTCATTAAAATGCTGATCAATTTGTTGGGCGTCTTTAAAAGTCAGCGGACAATCTTGTTGTCGACCAATGGCTAAAGAAGATTGTAAATAATCAACCATAGCCACATGATTGGCTTGTAATTCTGCCCAAGTGATCTCGCCATCTTGGTTATCATCCATAGGAACAATTTGATTGATATCAAAAAATCCCACTTGCCAAGTCCCCTGTATTTGCCCTTGTTTATCCACGTTAACGGACAAATAACTGGTGCTCATTTGATGGGCAAAACTGCTATAACAAAATAATATCGAAAGCAATAATACACTGCTGGTGAACAACTTAAGGAATTGTCTATATCGTTTCACTAAAGGGTCCTTACAGACTATGTTTTCGAGACAAAGATGACGGCGAGTAATACTAACGTTTTATCATTAATAGCGCGACCCAACAATGCTTTAGCTTGCTATTAAAACAATCAGTTATACAAAAGCTTCTACCTGCCAGATTATTGTTATTCAGTAAAGTACTTATTAACGTTTACAAAAAATGTGGATAAACAACCTAGGAAGTCAATTATAAAACATCAATGCATTAAACAAACCTATAAAAAAACACCATAGGTTCGCTATGGTGTTTCTAAGATAATCAACAGTCCTTAGCCTTGGAGTAAATATTCTTCCGCTTTCTCAATACTGCGCGGTTTACCCACCAGCATTAAAATATCATTACGAGTTAACACCCACTCTGGTGGTGGCGGATCTATTTCCTCCCCTTTACGGCGTACAGCACGTAGCTCTACATCCAAAGTTTGCCACGGAATATCGGCAACTTTTTTACCTACCGCACTGGCTCCAGAAGCCAATGACACCGCGTGCAATAAATCCAAGGTGAAATCAGTTTCAGTTCCCGAGAAAAAGCCATGTAGATATTGATAGTGATTACGCCGCTCAGACTCAAGGCGTTTAATGATACGAGGTAATGGTACGCCACATTTGTACAACACTTGCGAGACCAACATCAAACTACCTTCGAGCGACTCTGGAATAACTTGCGTGGCACCCGCGTCTTTAAGCTCATGCAAATTACTATCATCACGAGTACGCACCAATATTTTTACGTCAGGAGCAAGCTTACGCGCCACGGCTAAACACTCTTCGGATTGTCTGGGTTCGCAAAACGTCACTACTACTAAACTGGCTTGGCGTATGCCCATATTCTTTAATAGCGCCATCCTGCAGGCATCACCAAAATGAATATTTTCACCCGCAGCCCTCGCTTCTGTCACCCGAGTAGGATCTAAATCCATTACCATGTAAGGCACGGCTTCAGTTTTTAAAAAACGGGCAATGGTTTGTCCTACACGGCCATAACCTAAAATAAGAACTGCATCACTGCTATCAGAAGGAGGCAATGCTCTCTCTATTGCTTCTTGTTTAGAAGACAATCTATTGCCGCTGACCTTTTTGGCAATATCAACGCTATGACGGATCAACCAAGGTGCTATCGACATCGAAATCACCGCCACCGCAACTAACACAGTACTCACTTCGGTTTCGAGTAATTGATAATTTACCGCCAATGCTAACAATACAAAACTAAACTCACCAACTTGGCCTAGACTGATTGCGGTACTGAGCGATACCTTGGTATTTTCGCCCACAAGTTTAAGCAAACCATGCACGATCAATATTTTAGTTAACACCACGCCGACCAAAATCAATAATACTTGCCACCAATATTGCATCACTAAATTGAAATCTAACAGCATACCAATAGAGATAAAAAATAAGCCCATTAATAAATCACGAAATGGCCTAATGTCAGCTTCTAACTGACGTCGATACTGACTTTCACCCAACAACATCCCCGCAATAAAAGCCCCTAATGCCATCGACAACCCAAGCCATTGGGTAAATGCGCCGGTCACTAGGGCTACAACCAAGGTTGATAACACGAATAACTCATTTGAACGTGAGCGTGCCACTTCGTCAAAAATCCGCGGCAATATCCATTTACCAAATGACATTAATCCTAAAAAGGCCAAAATACCGGTGAGTAATCCCCAGGCGATATTGTTGAAGCTCATTTCAGCACCGCCTTTGGCTAACAGCGGCATTAAAATCAATAACGGCACTACCGCTAAATCTTGAAATAACAACACACTAACCGACAGCTCGCCATGCTTTCGTCTTAACCAACCCAGTTCATTAAGCAACTTCAACACAATGGCTGTCGACGATAGCGCGATAGCAGACCCAATCACCACTGCAGCGACTAAGTTTTGCCCAACCAACATAGCAATACCGCCAGCCACAAAAGCCGTTAACAGCATTTGTGCACTACCCAAACCAAAAACGGTGCGACGCATTGCCCACAATCGAGGTACTGAAAACTCAAGGCCGAGGGTAAACATTAACAGTACAACACCTAACTCAGCCACTGATTGCATTTGTAACTGGGTAAACCAATGGAAACCATTGGGGCCACTCACAACCCCGGTCAACAAATAAGCTAAAATAGCTGGCAAGCCAAGTCTACGTAACAATGCAATCGCCACAATAGCAATCACAAGCATCAACAAAATATGGATAAAAATGCTGTGTTCCATTCGGGATTAGGCTCCTTGTCAAAAAACTGTCGAAAGGGAATTAAACGTTTTAATTCTACTACAGTAAAACAATAACCAATTAATAACTATAGAAAAATTTTCATAGGCACGATTATTGCTATTAACATAGTAATTAGTTGTCACGTACTGGAACAAATACAATGGATTTTTCAATAGCAACAGAATTATATCCTGAGGATTACTGGTATCGTTCAGACACTTACTTGAATACGGAATCTGAATTAGACCTTATTCAAGTAATTCAACAACTACATGGAAGTTTAGATCCTCGGACAGTTTTTGCCTGTTTTGGCAAAACCCTAGGACAACATTTGCCTGTCAAAGGAGTGCAGTTGACCCTAGATAAACAAAAATTTGTTTGGGGACGTCACTACGGTATTGAACTACAACGTACTGTTAATGATATGTTTTACATAACATATCAGTTATCAGTACCCCTCACGCCGTCACAAAAACAAACATTAGAACGACTTGAAAGTGTGTTAGTTCAGCCGTTAAATAATGCGTTAAAGTATCAAAATATGTCAAATCAAGCCATGTTTGACGCATTAACTAACTTAGGTAACCGTTATTATTATCGGCAAGCTATTGATATTGCATTAGCACGAGTCAATCGCCGGCAAGGGCAAGTGTCGTTAATTGTTTTAGATTTAGATAAATTTAAACAACTTAATGATGTACACGGCCATAAAGTGGGTGATTTTGTATTAGTTGGTTTTGCAGAGTTAATCAATCAGGCCATTCGTAATACCGACCAAGCTTTCAGGATCGGTGGTGACGAATTTGTCATAATTACCCAAGGCGGATCCCACGCGGCGGCAAATGTATGCGAACGTATTATAGAAATGATGCCAAAACATGCTGAACTCACCGAATATAACATTCAATGCAGTTTCGGCGTTGCGGAGTCGTTACCGCAGCAAGAGGTTGAAGATTTATATGAGCGAGCAGATAAAGCAATGTATGCAGCAAAAGCAGCTGGTCGCAATTGTTATCGAATCTGCGATAAATAACCTGAGCTCGGGATAAATAACATAAAAGTTTCCATCCAAACTGACAACTAATTGTAAAAAAAGACCTTATATCAATCAATAAGGTCTTTAATATCTGCATTAAAATGACATTACATTCCACGCAGTTGAATACGCCTTAAAAACTCCGTCATTACGCGATCATAAACTAAGTCACCTAAAAACAAATCCTCGACGCCATGGTCAATACTTGGATTGTCGTTCACTTCAATCACATAAGCTTTACCGTCTATTTCTTTTAAATCGACACCATACAATCCTGCACCAATTAAATTAGACGCTTTTACCGCTGCATCAACAATATTTTGCGGCACCATTTTCAAATCGATACAGTCAAAATCACCACTGCTTACGCGGCCACTTTGATGATGTTGGTAAATCTGCCAATGGCCGCGACTCATAAAGTAACGACAGGCATAAATAGGTTGACGATTTAACACCCCGATACGCCAATCATAATCGGTTGGCATAAACGCTTGGGCTAAAATTAACGCACTGTGTTCAAAAATTATAGCAGCTTGTTCAAGTAAGGTTTCACGGTCTTTCACTTTAACCACCCCGAGCGAAAATGCGCCATCAGGCACTTTAAGCACAATCGGTAAGCCGATGGTATCAATAACATTATCGGCCCAGTTTTTATCTGAGGCTTTAAAGATTAAACTTTTGGGTACAGGCACTTTATGTTTATTTAATAGCTCGGTTAAAAATACCTTATTAGTACACTTCATAATGGATTCAGGATCGTCCATTACCACCAACCCAAGTTGCTCTGCGGCTTTAGCAAACCGATAGGTAAAGTTGCTGATATTGGTGGTTGAGCGAATAAATAAACCATCAAATTCGCTTAACCGAGCCAGATCATGAGATCCTATTTGGACCAAATCCATACCAATACGATTAGCTGACTTAGTAAATAGCTTGAGTGCGCCTTTGTTTGATGGCAACATTTTTTCATGCTCATCCACCAACATGGCAATTTCGTAACGATAACGTTTCGACGGTTTCGGTAAACGCCACACTTTTTGCGAAAACACTTCAAGATACTTGGCAAATAAATCTTGTTCTGAGTCGGTTAAGTCTTGAAACGCCGCAGGCTCAATGGTATTAACTTGCCATTTCCCTGACATTTTTAACAAACTCACCTGCAATACAGGCACGGTAAAACGTTCAAATATTTTACGCGCAAGCTTCTCCAGTGATGGATTATCACAATAGCCAAAAAACAGCTTCATGGTCACTTCATTCACCGTATCTGGTAGCTTATCTAAGTCTGATTGCGGCAAACTAAAAAAACGGTCTTGAGATAAATCATTAATGGTCATTACCCTAGGGATCACCCTATGACCGCGAGCTTCAGCCATGAGCGAGCAGTAATAACCGGTACTTAAATAGTCATAACTGCGACACAAGTTAATCACTTGCATGGCACTTTGATCTGCAAATGCACCCATTTCTAAATAATCATGAACCGTGACCATATGGTCACTGGGTAAATAAGGACGCCAATCATTAACATCGTCGGTGACAATTAAAAAATGAGCCATAAATATCTGTTGCCTCTTGTGCGGTTTAGCGCGTAAATTAAGCCACTATCATGTTTGCCAACTCGAGCCGACTCATGCTGCTTCGTCAAGCTATCCCCAGCGATTTACCACAACTAAACCACATCGAAAATAATGCATTTAGCGGTGATAAAATCAGTTCACGGCAGATGAAACGTTTCATTAATTCGCCACTAGACAGCTTATTAGTGGTAGAAATAGACGGTACACTGGCAGGCTATGCCCTAGTGTTGTTTCATCGTGGCACTCGGCTAGCTAGGCTGTACTCTATTGCCGTTGCTAGCGAATTTAGAGGCCGCAATATTGCCTTTGAACTGGTCACACAATGTGAGCACACCGTGGTCGAGCGTGGTTTCATTACATTACGCCTAGAAGTGCGAAACGACAATATCGCCGCAAAAAATCTTTATTTGAAAATGGGTTATAAAGTCCTAAAAACCTTAGTGCATTATTATGACGACTTGGCCGATGGCGTACGCATGCACAAACGCTTAGACCCTCCAGGGCCAAGCAAAGTGATTAAGATGCCATTATATATACAAACCACACCATTCACCTGTGGCGCAGCCTGCTTAATGATGGCCATGAGTGCTATTAAACCGCAATATCAACCAAGTCGAGTTGATGAACTGAGCATTTGGCGCGAAGCCACCACTATTTTTATGACCAGCGGTCATGGTGGTTGCAGTGTTCATGGTTTGGCGTTGGCGGCGATTAAACGTGGCTTACAGATTGAGATGTACAGCCAATCAACGTCAGTCCCTTTTATTGATAGCGTACGTGATAGTAATAAAAAAGAAGTCATCACGATTGTGCATGACGATTTTTGCCAACAATTGGCTGCACAAGGTATTGAGATCCATAATACCTCGCCAAGTTTGGCTCAACTTCGTAATTGGATAGATTGTGGTTATGCCGTTTTGCTGATGATAAGTACTTATCGCTTTAATGGCGAGAAAGGCCCGCATTGGGTGGTATTAAGCGGTTACAACGAGCAGTTTATGTTTATTCACGACCCGTTTGTTGAAGCACAAAAGGATGCGATTAATGCGGCGTATGTACCGATTAGTCAGTCTGAACTGGCGCAAGTGATGCAGTATGGGAAACAGAAGTTGGTGTCTTGTTTAGTGGTTAAGTCTTTATCATAACGATGGTTTTTTTATGGCCTGCGGCCACAACTGACTTTTCAAACTGCGTTTGAATTGAGATCGCAAGGTTGCACCTTGATCAGGCTAAATTTACTGTAGTTCTGGTAGTGCTGTTGAACAAGGATCCAGCTGTTTCTTTTATCTTTTGTATATGGCCAGCGGCCATTAACGTCGTGGCGCTTCGCCCACACCAGACCAAGAGGAAACCAACGGCTGTTCCCTCTTGGAACTCCCAGCCGCCCCGCAACATTTTCAAACAGCGAAAAGGTCGCCATGGGGATTGATCCAGCTTTTAACCTCATCATTCGCCTGCTTCGGCCTTATTCGAAAATGCTAACGCTTTAGATGGGGCGTCCCTTCCCCTCTAAAGCTAGCTCGCCATCCTTGGCTAGCTCACGTTATTTTCTTCAACGGCCTCAAGTCCAGAGTTGAATTATACATTTTTAAATAGCACCTAATTCTTTTAAACCTTGTTTAATTAAGCTTTTATTTAATTTGTTATAGTGGAAGCAAGGGTGAGGAGAGCCAATTATAAAAACTTCCCTGTCATTAATATTTAATGAACAGAACTTATAACTTGTTGACTTAATAGGAATTAAAATTTTGCCCTTTATTTCAGGGTAATAGCTTCTTAAATACTTCCAAGCAGAGTGACCTTGCTCTGAATTACCATAAGCAAATATTATTTCCGGACTAGAATTTTGGATGACATAATCATTAAAAAAACTCATTGATGAATGAACTAAATCTCTAATTTTAATAAATTTTGATGTATCTCTACTTAAAGAGTTAAATTTTATTTTTATGTCACCAACTCCTTCAGAAGCTAATAATAGCCCGTTAGTTAGTACCATTCTAGACAATGAAAACTTATTAAATCCAAAAAATTCATTCAGTATTTCGGGTACTTTTATTAACTCTTTCCTTAATGGAGATTGTCCCCAGTCACCAGAGATTAAATGGCTATATGTAGGATTTTTAGCTCTTTCTCTAACCCACTCAATATTATTTTTGATAGCGTCAGTCATATTGCCATTTGTACCTAACAAAATTAGATTAATGTCATCCTTTTCGTTATCAAAAACCTCAAATGCATTATCGAAAGGACTACCAGAAATATCTGATAGGTCATGATCTTTAAGGGATTTTTCTATAGCCGATAATGTACTCATAAACTAACCATATACACAACACCCCAAATATGTATCGCCTAAATCAGGTGCTGCGTAGGCGTCACCTAGATTTACTTGATAGAGCAACGTTAAATGAGTGGTACTTTACTTGATAAAGTAACCGATTTACCATCGTTTTTTGTAGATTTTTCTGTATAGTTAATAGCTAAGCACAAGTATATTAATGCATTTCTGGTTTGTTTGAAAACATGCATTCCTTTATTGTTGAGTTCGTCACTTGTAATTATATACGCATAATCGTGGTCATTTTTCCATGTAGAGAATCCTTCATAATCAGGGCTCACAACCCTAACCCAGCCATGCTCAAGTTCATTGCGTAATTCCCTAACTTCAAAAGCTGAATCGTCCAACCAATAAGAAGGTCTTCTCTTATCCTCATCATGCTGAGTAAAGTCCTTACTTAACCAGAATAATGCAGTTAAAAATGGATTATTCTGGTCTTTTAATTTTTTCTGCTGATCAAACCATTGCCTATTAAATGCAATCTTAGAACTGTTTAATTCATAGTATTTGTCTAAGAGTCTTGATATTTTGTCCAGTACACTAAAACAGCCTTTCAGAGCACTCTTTATTTTTTCAATGTATCCTTCGTAGATTACGCCGTCCTGTGTGTCTGTAAGGTACTTATCTTTATCAGTAAATTGTACGTATTTTCTATTCAATCCTTCGTAAAATAAATGCCGGTTATAGCAATACTCGTTTTTCATTGATGAAAATGACGCTGATAGATATGGGCCTTCAAAAACAGGGGTGCTATATGATGGGAAGTTGAGAACATCATGGTCTACAACCCATGCACTTTCGAGATCATTCAATGGGTTTATGAACAGTACATTATCCTTACACCAGCTTCGATATTTTACTTCTTCTTTTGAATAATCAGGTTTGTACGAATGAGCGAATAAATCTGGATCAGCATCAAATGAATTTTGAACATGTTGTAGGAAGAGAGCAACCTCCGAGCCTGAATCAATTTTGATTCCGTCCTTAATACCTTCATGATAAATGTTATCTTTAGCTAGAAGTTTCTTTGCATAGTTGTATGCATATAGCTGGTAATAATAAATGTGCTCTTCATCATATAAGTAGTGAGAAATCCAAAGTAAACCAGCTGCAAGCCTATATAATCCAACTTCTTCGGCATCACCATAGTAAGAAACCCCTTTTTTCCAAAGAGGAATAGCTTCAAAGGTTCTATACAATGTTTGTAGCGTGTTTGCATGGTTTACTTCTACTTGAGGAAGTAATTCATGCGCAAGATTCGAATATCGATAGAATTTCCTATGACAAATAATAGCATTGCCATAATTTGAATTATTCCATCTGTTTGTTTCTGTCACACCTAAATGTTGATATATATTGGCTAGATAGTAGGTCAAAACGCTCTTTACAAAATCAGGAGCTTCACTTTCATCAGAAATAATTTTCTTTATTTCATCACTAAATCTAGTTAGGGAGTCAATATCACCACACTCAATACAAGTATCAATATTTTTTGCAAAAGAGGCGATCGGTTCATTCCATTCGTTCATATTCCCTCTCGATTAAATATGATGAGATTAATCATGCCATCCATTTTTATGATAATTAACATAACTGCTTTTAAGTTTAATTGCGTTAACCTTCTGCTCTATTCAAATGTATAAATTGAATGAGAATTACCAACAAACTGAGCGCTAGATGGAAAATGGTGAGCAATGCGGCAGATCCAGCACAGCACTAGTGGCTTGATTGATACCAAGCTGGCAATCAAGTTATTTTTTAGTGTTAGTTCTAGTTTTGAAATTAAGCCTTAAGCACACAACCAGCGTTGGCTGTTTGATTCACCTTATCTTCGCTTTCACTCTAGATGTTCGCAACATTCCGTTAATGCAGGTAAAGCCCCTACTGCACCTTTGAATAATGAATCAAACTCAGTAGTGATTTTTAGCCTGTTGTCAGCAGGAATATTGAGTCTATTGAGAATATCTTGGCTAGTTGAGCTAATTGCACCGCGTTTGTCTTCTCGAATAATTCGCCCAGAATCTTCCACCAACACAATATAATCTTTAACGCTGAACATCAGTCCAATTGGGATGTTTTAATAACCAATATAGTTAGATCTTCATATTTTTATCTTGCTTGCAATTGGTGTGATTCAACTTTGAACTTGAGGACGTTGAAGAAAATAGCGTGAGCTGGCCATGGATGGCACCACTAAATTAGGACGCGGCTTCTCACTGCCTATCCTTATTAGTTATTTGTTTTTTGCACTCCACTTTCTAAATGTGTGTTTTGTACCCCACTTTCCAGAAATAATCATGACATAAACACCAATTGTAATTATACCAAACATTAATCCTATGAAAGGCGATGAACTCCCAACGAATATAGACATACCAAGTGAAGTTCCTAAGCATAAGGTTACAGCACCAAGCTGCGCTCGATTTAGTTTATTGTTTAATTTCATTTTAGACTCCTCATCCGTGAATTTACTGAGAATAATCTTAAACACATAACGTTTTAGTATTTATGCGTTGCGCTGCTTGCAAGGCATAAATCGCTTGTTAGGCTTGGCCGATGCCATATCCATATTAATCTGTATATTTTATGCTATAGGAATTTGCTTTTTAACGGTAGTGGTATTTTGTACAACCTTTCGGCTAATTGTCTGTTCTGATTACACCTTTTAAGGTGAGATTTAAAGTATTTCACTTTCCATTGACTGATTATTATTTTTATCCTGATAAACTTAACTAACACAAAATGAGATATAAGAGAGTTAATTTTTTGACTCTAAAATGTCCAAGTTCAACTCTGAACTTGAGGACGTTGAAGATCAGCTCATATGTATCAGCTAATAAGCATCACCTCCAGAGCTTAACTCGATAAAGTTAACGTTCTTATTTTTCAATTTTTTGAGCTAGCGTTACTTTTATTCGTTTTATATCAAGTCTACTAGAGATAAAATTCAATATCGGTGGATATAAGGTATTAATAATGCAAAGTTTAATCAATTGGCAATTGCTACATAAGCGCTTATCTAAAAAAAAGAGACCAGAAAGTGAGTTTCTATTGAATTGGGATGAGTTTGCCGAAATGTATGATGGAATGATCCGTCTTGAAGCACGTTTTAGCGAACAGCAAGTCGCCTGTATGCCTATTGAAGCAAGTGATACCGTTGTCGATATTGGTTGTGGCCCGGGTCGTTTATCTGTGCCATTAGCTCACAGAGCTCGCCAAGTAACGGCTGTGGATGCCTTTCCTAATATGTTAGCCCGCTGTATGAAAAACGCTAAAAATGCAGGTGTTGATAATATCAAACCGCTATTACAAGATTGGGAAGCTGAAGATGCTTTAGAACAAATAGGCATCCATGATATAGCAATAGCTTCCCGTTCAGTCGGTTTAGCCGATTTAAAAAAGCTCAATAAAATTGCCAGAAAATATGCCATTATCATCGCATTTGCCAATGCGCCGAGTTTAAAACAGATTCATTTTGAGTTTCTAGAAGGTATGATTCCCAATGCTAAAAGAAGCAAAACAACAAAGGACAGAGCATTTAGTTATAACATTACTTACAATATGCTTTACGACATGGGCGCAGAACCAAATGTGTTAATCCTTGATGATGGTTTTGAGGCTATCTATAACACCAAGCAAGAAGCCTATGATGATTTAACGTTTATGGGTAATATTCAACAAGATGTTGGGCATCTATTTCATCAAAATATTGATAAACATCTTACCGCGACCGAAGATAATCGTTGGAAATTATTTTGTCCCACCCGTTCTTTTGTCATGTGGTGGAAAACCAGTGATATAGTGGAATAGCTAACCCACTTATCGTATAAATATTAACATTTATACGATAATACCAAAAAGGAGGCTTTCGCCTCCTTTTGCTTATCTAATCACTTTTTAATAGCCAACTGACATTACTTACCGTCTTCCGCTCGACGCTTTTTAAAGTCTGAATCTTCGATCCATTTTGGCCAGTCGTTGTTGTTGGCTAGCTTTTCAATAATATCGCTGATTAATGCTAAGTCTTGCTCTACCCCGCCTAAATCCCAACTGGCATCGTAGTCATCGGCAGCTTGATGGTACTTGTGGGCGATGTAGTCTGGGTCGGTGTCGCCTAAACTCATAAACATTAAGCCCGGTACGCCTTGTTGGGCTAAGGCAAAGTGGTCTGAACGGAACATTAAGCCATTTTGTGGACGAGGATCGGCTTTTACAGTACGACCTTGCGCTTTGGTAGCATCATCTAAATAAGTTTCAAGCTCTGAGACGCCTTGGCCGTAACGCAAGATGTAATCCACGCCCTTGCCGACATTCATGCCGTCGATGTTTAAAAATGACACTAATTGCTTAGTAGGCACTGGTGGATGGGCGGCAAAGTATTGCGCGCCAATAAGGCCCGTTTCTTCTGCGGTAAAGGCTGCAAACAAAATAGACCGTTTTGGTGCTTTGTTTTGCTGTTTAAAATGACGAGCAAGTTGTAATACCCCAGCGACACCCGATGCATTATCAACAGCACCGTTATAAATACGGGTCTTGCCATCTTGAACGGTTTTACCTAAATGATCCCAATGAGCGTGCATGACCACCCATTCATCGGCTTGAGTTGTACCAGGTAATAACCCAGCGACATTATATGAGGTGGCTAATTCTATGGTATTTTTCACCGCTAGATTAGCTTTAAGCTTTAAAGGAATAGACTTAAACCCAGCCTTAGCCGCAGTTAATTTTACCTTGTCATAATCTAGCCCTGCTGCCTGAAACACCTTTTGTGCGGTTTGATGTTGAATCCAACCCATAACGCCAATGTGTGATTGATTTTTATGTTCGTCAACTAAGGTGTATTTAGTATTGGTGTTGCTGTTTTCTACTACGTTCCAGCCATAAGCTGCTGGTGCAGTTTCATGCACAATAAACACCGCTTTGGCACCCTGCCTTGCAGCTTCTTCATATTTGTAAGTCCAACGACCATAATAGGTCATGGCATTACCTTTAAAGATGGCTGGGTCTTGGGTGGCAAATCCTGGGTCATTGACCAGCATGATCACTGTTTTGCCTTTTACATCGACATTGGCGTAGTCATTCCACTGATATTCTGGCGCATTAATACCATAGCCAACAAACACTACATCGCTGTTATCTAAACTGACTTGAGGTAACACTTGCTCTGTACGAGCGGTGAAATCAGTGCCGTTTTTAAACACTACATCACCCATAGTCAGTTGCATTGTTTGATCGGCAGTAATTTTCGCCATTGGCACAGCTTGACGGTAACTGTCACCAAAACCTGGGGCAAGTCCCATCGCTTTGTATGCACTTTCTAAATACTCAACTGTCAGCTTTTCACCATGGGACAATGGCCCACGCCCTTCAAACTCATCACTCGCGAGGGTTTGTACATCTTGACGGTAGGTTTTTTGATCAAATTGAAATGGCGTAGCATTTACGCTTGGTAGCAAAAACACACCAAACACGGCCAACAAACGAAAAGTATTCACAGACTACATCCTTTGTTAATAACTAGAAAAATCATTGTAACAGCAAGCTTACAAAGGGAAAGCAGCAAAATGTAACGGGATAATAAGCGAACGTGTTGCTCATGAAATAACCAATAAAGACCAGATATTAACACAAGCCCAAGGATGCTTTAAAAAAGCGGCAAACTTATCCCTTGCTGCCCTGCTTGCCCTAAATAACGTTTGTCTATCCATAAGCCGATAGCGGCAACTAATACGTCATCATAAAAAACCAATGGGATTTGCTGGCGACGCCAAGGTGGGATATTACATTCTTGCCACAGTTTTTTTAACTCACGCGGTTTTTGACGTTGTGATGTGGCAAATTGCGGATAACATTTTATAGAGCCAACAGCGCCAAAGCATATCGTGATGTTGCTGTTAGTTGGCGGAAAAGCTAATAAAGGTATATCAGCAGATGTTTGTTGGCTTAAATGATATTGATGCTGGCCGATTTCACACATCATATCTGCCTTATCGCCATTAACTAGGCTGATAAAGTCAGCCGTTAATTGGCTAGAGGGTGGCGTTTCAAGCTCACTGTTTTTGAGTACGTATGCCACACGGGCAAAACGCTTAACGTGATATTCGCCCCATTGAATGGTCACATTAGCATCATCTTTGGCAGCTAAAAGCTGTGACAGTATCTGCTGTAGTTGCGCTTGCGAAGGTAAACTAACGCCACAATGAATTAAATAACCACGAAACAGTAATGCTTGCCAAGCGGCACTCAATTGACCAAACCCATTGAGCTTAAACCCGCTTGATTCGGTCATTAATGCGTTTTCATCACTGGCCAATACTAGCCATTGAGGTAAGCGATGACTGACTTCATCATCAACAATGTGTTGTTGCTCAGCACACAATGCCGCACTTCTCGCTGCTGTGATGGCAATACTGGGCCAACGCTGCTTTAAACGCGGAATAATATCTAAACGGAGAAAGTTACGGTCATAACTGTTGTCTTGATTACTTTCATCTTCAATGTGAGTTAAGTGGTATTGAACGGAAAATTGCTCTATTTGATCACGGCTTATTGATAATAACGGCCGAAGTAACCAAGACTGTTTATACGCTTGCATAACGCCCATTGCCGCCAATCCTTTTGGCCCCTGGCCTCGTTTTAGCGCCAGCAATAGCGTTTCGAGTTGGTCATCTTGGTGATGGGCAGTTAGCAAAATGTCACCAGGATTAAGGTAACGATCAAATGCTTGATAACGAGCGTCGCGAGCCTGTGCCTCAAGACTTTGTCTGGGGCCTTTATCAACGTTAACTCGTTCTACTTGCAGTGGTAATTGGTAATGCCCTGCTCGGGTGACACAATGTTGTACCCAAGTGTCGGCATTTGCACTAAGCCCATGGTGAACATGAATAAGCAGGCAAGCAATATGTGGGTGTTTTTGCGCAAATACACTTAACCCATACGCCAGCACCTCTGAGTCAACTCCGCCACTGTAAGCCAGTACTAACTTAGGCGATGATTCATCTTTAACTACACTCATTTGGTAAAGAGGTAATACAGCTTGTTCGAGCAAACTTAACAGTTGTTGTGCACTCATTTGCTCTGATAACGAAGACTTTTCAATCATGATGATCGCCTAATTAAACACGATTTTGACGTTGGTTGAACCAAGCATACTTTCTAGCGCTAGCATTAATTCATCACTAGGGTTCACTCGCCATTCTTCACCTAACATGATTTTGCCACTGGCTTGTTGTTTGGTGTAGTTAATCACAACAGGCACGGCGCCATTACGCCACGGTGTTAATGTTTGTTCAAAGGTTTCTAGCCAATCAGGGGTGACATCATCGCCATGAACGTTGATTTCTACCGCTTTGGCAAAGTGACTGCGCGCTTCACCAATTTCAATGATATTGCGCGCGTTCATGCGATTGCCGCCAGAAAAATCATCAAAGCTGACATCACCTTCACAAATAAGAATGCGATCTTTTTCAAGCATGTGGCCAAACTTTTCAAACGGTTCGGTAAATAACATCACTTCTAAACGGGCACTTTTATCATCTAACGTGACTAAACCCATTTTTGAGCCACGCTTAGTGATCATGACTCGCGTAGCCACCACTAATCCCGCCGCTTTAACGGTTTTACCGCGCTCGGTTGGGTGAATGTCTTTTAAGCGGCCATTAGTGTATTGCTTAAGTTCTTTTAAATACTGGTTGATAGGATGACCAGTAAGATAAAGCCCTAAGGTTTCACGCTCACCTTCTAGCCAAATTTTATCTGGCCATGGTGTACATTGAACAAAGTTTTGCTTACTGTCTTCAGGCTCACTATTGAGCAAACCAAACATGTCATGCTGACCAATGGCTTCTGCTTTTGCGTGTTGTGCTGCGGCACTAATAGCCTCTGGCAAGGTTGCCATCATTGATGCGCGATGCGGCCCTAACGTGTCTAAGGCGCCCGCTAAAATCAATTTTTCGATCACTCGTTTGTTGAGCTTTTTCAAATCCACACGGGCACAAAAATCAAATAAGTCGGTAAATGGACTGTCTTTACGTGCTTCTAAAATTGATTCTACAGGGCCTTCACCCACACCTTTAATCGCACCAATACCGTAAACAATATTAAGGTCATCATCGACAGTAAATTTAAATAAGCCTTTGTTCACGTCTGGCGGAATTAACGGTAAGCCCATGCGCTCACATTCATCTACCAAGGTGACAATTTTATCGGTGTTGTCCATGTCGGCAGACATTACCGCGGCCATAAACTGCGATGGGAAATGGGTTTTTAACCACAGGGTTTGATACGACACCAAAGCATAGGCAGCTGAATGCGATTTGTTAAAACCGTAACCAGCAAATTTTTCTACTAAATCGAAGATCTTCATCGACAAGTCGCCATCGATGCCGTTATTAATAGCCCCTTCTTTAAAGGTGCCACGCTGCTTGGCCATTTCTTCAGGTTTTTTCTTACCCATTGCACGACGCAGCATATCTGCGCCGCCTAGGGTGTAACCTGACAATACCTGAGCAATTTGCATCACCTGCTCTTGGTACAAAATAATACCGTAGGTGGGTGCTAGCAGCTCTTTTAAAGACTCATGCTGATATTCAGCATCGGGATATGAAACTTCTTCACGGCCATGCTTACGCTCAATAAAGTTGTCAACCATGCCTGACTGCAAAGGACCTGGGCGGAACAGTGCTACCAGTGCAATCATGTCTTCGAAACAATCAGGTTGCAGACGTTTAATTAAGTCTTTCATACCACGAGATTCGAGCTGGAATACCGCGGTGGTTTCGTAGCGCTGCAATAATCTAAAACAGGCAGGATCAGCAAGTGGAATAGCTTCGATACGTACGGGTTCTTTACCTTCTTTAATTTGGCGCGGATTAATCATCTGCAACGCCCAATCAATAATGGTTAAGGTACGTAAGCCCAAGAAATCGAACTTAACCAAACCCGCAGTTTCTACATCGTTTTTATCAAACTGAGTAACAGGGTTTAAGCCTTCGGCGTCGCAATATAAAGGCGCGAAATCTGTAATTCGGGTGGGGGCAATTACCACACCACCGGCATGCTTACCCGCGTTACGTGTCACACCTTCTAAACGGCGACACATGTCGATAAGCTCTTTAACGTCTTCATCACCGTCATAGGCTTCAGGAAGCGCGGGTTCAACTTCAAAGGCTTTAGCCAATGTCATCCCTGGTTCAGCGGGGATTAATTTGGTTAGACGTTCAACAAAGCCATATGGATGACCTAATACGCGGCCAACATCTCGTACCACAGCTTTTGCTGCCATGGTACCAAAGGTAATAATTTGCGATACCGCTTCACGGCCATAGAGTTCAGCGACATGATCAATTACCTCGTCACGGCGGTCCATACAAAAGTCGACGTCGAAATCGGGCATCGATACTCGTTCAGGGTTCAAGAAACGCTCGAACAGTAAGTCATATTCAAGTGGGTCTAAATCAGTAATTTTTAGTGCGTATGCCACTAACGAACCCGCACCAGAACCACGACCTGGACCGACTGGAATATCGTTGTCTTTACCCCACTGAATAAACTCCATCACAATAAGGAAGTAACCTGGGAAACCCATTTGGTTAATCACTTTCAGTTCAATCTCGAGACGTTCGTCATACTCTGGCCGTTTCTCGAGGCGAACTTGCGGATCAGGGAATAAAAATTCGAGACGTTCTTCTAAGCCTTTTTCTGAGGCAGTAACTAAGAAGTCTTCTATCGATAAATCGCCGGTCGGGAAATTAGGTAAAAAGTATTCATGTAAACGAATAGTGACGTTACAGCGCTTAGCAATTTCGACACTATTTTGAATGGCCGATGGAATATCGGCAAACAAGGCGATCATCTCGTCTTCGGTGCGCAGGTATTGTTGATCGCTGTAGGTTTTAGGACGTCGTGGGTCGACTAAGGTAAAACCATCATGAATAGCGACACGAATTTCATGTGCTTCAAAATCATCTTGTTTTAAAAATACCACTTGGTTAGTGGCGACAACAGGCAACCCTTTTTCCGATGCTAGCTCAACCGCCATGTGCAAATAGCGTTCTTCATGTGCACGACCAGTACGGATAAGCTCTATATAATAACGATCTTCAAAATGTTGTTGATAAAAAGTAATCAGTGACTCAACTTGATGTTGATTGCCTTTTAGTAATGCCTTACCGACGTCACCATCTTTGGCGCCTGAAAGAATGATCAAACCACGGTTAAATTTGATTAGCCAGTCTTGATCTATCACAACTCTATTATCGACATGTCCACGAAGATAGGCTTCACTGATCAATTGAGTCAGATTTTGATAGCCCTCGTTATCCATGGCAATAATGGTTAAGGCACAAAATTCTTTCTCAAAACCTGGGGTTTGCACCCAAAAATCGGCACCTACAATGGGTTTAATACCAGCATTATTACAAGCTCCATAAAACTTTACCAAACCGCAGAAGTTGTTTTGATCGGTTAATGCTATCGCGGCCATCCCCTGATTTTCAGCGGCGGCAATGATAGGTTTCACTTTGGCAACGCCATCTGACATTGAATAATCACTGTGGACACGCAAATGAACAAAACGAGGATCGGACATAGATTATTTTTTCTTCGAAAAAGATGAATGAAACAACACGAAAATGCGGGATTTAGACTAGCAAACTAAGCGACGTTATCCAATGATTAAGTCGTTTAATCTTGGTCTTATTACAAGGTATCCTGAAGCAAAATACGTTCTGCAACAGGTTTAAAACTTTTACGATGCTCAGGTAACACACCATACAAGGCTAATGCTTCAAAATGTGCCTTGGTTGGATAACCTTTGTGTTTAGCAAAGCCATATTGTGGATATTGACTGTCTAACGTATCCATCTCTGCATCTCGAGTCACTTTAGCAATAATTGATGCGGCGCTGATGGCGGCAACTAATCCATCGCCTTTTATAATTGCATGGCTAGCAATACCAAACTCTGGCACCCGATTACCATCTACCAATACTCGTTCAGGTAAAATAGATAATCCAGCCACTGCGCGCTGCATTGCCAACATAGTGGCATGCAAAATATTCAGCTCATCAATTTCAGCCGGACTCGCTCGGCCAACACTCACACTTAACGCATTATCCATAATCTGTTGATACAAAGCATTACGACGTTTTTCACTGAGTTTTTTAGAATCGTTAAGGCCTACTATCGGTTTACTCGGGTCTAATATCACCGCAGCAGTCACCACATCGCCAACTAATGGACCACGTCCAACTTCATCAACACCAGCAACTTGCCCATGTGAAATAATGGCAACTTGTTCAGGAGTAATATTTTTTATCACGACGGGTAATGCGTTAATAGAAGTCATTCGTTTTATCCTACAGCACTAAGATGTTTCAATTAGCGCAACTACAGCATCAGCTGCACGTTCACTGGCATTGCACTTAAGTAACTGATGTAATTTTTCAAAGCGAGCATTTAGTGGCGCAAAATCTTGATTGAGTTGCTTGATCACTGCATCGGCAATTAACTGTGGCTGGCAATTAGCTTGCATCAGTTCTGGCACTATGGTTTCGTTAGCCAGTAGATTAGGCAACGAAAAGTTTTTAATTTTCATCATCCGGATACCTATTGCATAGGTAATCTGGCTGACACGATACGACACCACCATAGGACGTTTTACTAACATAGCCTCTAACGTCGCGGTGCCAGATGCCAATAAAATACAATCCGCAGCAGCCATCACTTCGCGAGATTGCCCTTCAATAATAGTGACGTCTAAATCGGGAGCAAACTCCTCAAGCGCAGCAATAAATTGTTGACGACGAGCATCATTAACCACTGGAGTGACAAATTTAATATCTGGATAAGCTTGTTTGACCAATTGAGCCGCTTTGACAAACGGTTCTGCCAATTGCTTTAGCTCTCCGCCTCTGGACCCTGGTAATATCGCTAAGTATTCAGCATTAGGATCTAATCCTAATAACTGCCGAGCAACCAGCTTATCACTGTGCATCGGAATGTCGTCTGCAAGTGTATGCCCTACAAAAGTACAAGGCACTTGATGTTGGTCGTAAAACGCTTTCTCAAACGGCAATAACGACAACACCATATTAGTGGCTTTAGCAATTTTAAATATACGTTTTGGACGCCAAGCCCAAACTGACGGGCTGACATAATGGACTGTTTTGATCCCTTTGGCTTTTAATTTAAGCTCTAGGCCAATGTTAAAATCGGGCGCATCAATACCAATAAAACAGTCTGGCGCTAATTCCGTAATTTGTTCCACTAAGCTTGAACGAATATGCAGCAGTCGTGGTAAATGTGATAACACCTCGACTAATCCCATAATCGAAAGCTCTTCCATTGGAAATAAACTTTCAAACCCAAGCGCTTGCATACGAGGGCCACCAATGCCAATAAAGCGCGCATCTGGATAGCGTTGTTTAAGTGAATTAACTAAACCGGCACCTAAAATATCGCCGGAGATTTCTCCGGCGACAATGGCAAATACTTTTTGAGAAGTGTGAGTCATTATGTCTTCTATCGAATGATGCCACGACCAGAGTGGTTAATAAACTCCATAAATGCTTTTACATTTATGTCATTTTCGGCCGCACTGCTTAATTCCGCATTAGCTTCTTCAATAGTTAAGCTCTTACGAAATACCGTTTTATAAGCATTAAGAATAGCACGCTGGTCTGCTTTACTAAATCCACGACGTTTCAAGCCTTCAAGGTTTAAGCCACGCGGAGCCGCGGGTGAACCTGCAGCCATAACAAACGGCGGTACGTCTTGTAAAATCAATGATGCTCCGGCGGTAAATGCATGGTCACCAATGTGAACAAACTGGTGCACGCCAGTCATGCCGCCTAAAATAACCCAATCACCAATATGCACATGACCGGCAATAGAAGCATTATTGGCCATAATAACGTTATTGCCGACAAGACAGTCATGAGCAATATGAACATACGCCATAAATAGGTTATTAGACCCTATGCGAGTTTCGCCCTTGTCTTGAGTGGTACCACGGTGAATCGTGACAGATTCACGAATAATGTTATTGTCGCCAATAATTAAGCGAGTTTGTTCGCCTGCGTACTTTTTGTCTTGACACTCTTCGCCAACAGAAGCGAATTGAAAAATACGATTACCTTTACCAATAACGGTTGGACCTTTGACCACTACATGAGAATTTATCCATGTGTCATCGCCGATTTCAACATTTTCACCAATATAGGTCCAAGGGCCAATGGTGACATTGTTACCAATTTTGGCTGTTGGGTGAACAAACGCTAATTTATCTATCACTTTTCAATCTCTCTACGTGCGCACATAATTTCAGCTGAACAAACCAGTTCACCATCAACCAAGGCTTCACCAATAAACACACCGATACCACGACGCTCTTTAATCATTTTAACGTGAAAATGTATTTGATCGCCTGGCTCAACAACACGTCTAAAACGCGCTTTATCAATACCAGCAAAATAATACAATACGTCAGGAGATGGTTCTGTGCTCATGGTTTTAAACGCAAGCAAACCTGTTGCTTGTGCCATAGCTTCTAAAATTAGAACCCCAGGCATAACAGGTTGTATAGGGAAATGTCCCTGAAAAAATGGTTCATTAATCGTGACATTTTTAATCGCATGTAATTGCTCACCTACGGTAAAATCTAACACACGATCAATTAACAAGAATGGATATCTATGAGGCAGATATTTAAGTATCTCTTTAATATCCATGGTGTTTAATTGATTTGACACACTACATTCCTTAAATAAGGCAGAATTACAATTATTCTGTGCCCTTAGCACTTTTTTCGAGATGTTTTACTCGATTAAAAAGCTCATCTAATTGACGGAAACGAACAGTGTTTCGACGCCATAATTTATTTTCCATCGCAATCGTCGCAGATGAATACACACCTTTATCACGGATAATGCTGGTCACATTCGTTCCGCCGCTAACATGAACTCCGTCAGCAATACTCAAGTGTCCTGCGATTGCACAATTACCGCCAATAATACAGTATTTACCTATGGTACAGCTACCAGCCAAAATAGTACCACCTGCAATGGCGGTATTTTGCCCAATAACAACGTTATGAGCAATTTGAATTTGGTTATCGATAATGACACCATCGTGGATTTCGGTATCTGATAATGCACCACGGTCTATACTGGTACATGCGCCAATTTCGACATGATTGCCAATACGAACGCCACCGGTTTGCGGGATTTTAATCCAGTTACCGCGCTCATTGGCATAACCAAAACCATCAGACCCAATAACAGACCCGGAATGGATGATGCAATCATGGCCTATATGAACATTATGATAAACACTCACATTGGCCCAAAGACGCGAATTTGAACCTATAATACTGGTTTCTCCGACGACACAACCTGGACCTATCTGAACATTTTCACCTAAAATAACCTTGGCACCAATGACCGCATTAGCACCAATAGCAACACCTTCACCCAAAATGGCTGAAGGATCTATTTGTGCAGAGGGATGAATACCTGGGGGGTCTTTAGGGGTGGTATCAAGTAATTGCGCTGTACGAGCAAAGCCGACATAAGGATCGTTAACGATCAAGGCATTGCCAGAATAACCATTTGCATCTTTTTCGCTCAGCAATACCGCACTAGCTTGAGTAGCCTCAAGCTGATCGCGATACTTGCTATTGGCTAAAAAAGAGAGTTGGCCTTGAGTTGCATTTTCAAGGGTAGCCACGCTAAATATTTCCAGGGTGTCATCACCTTTAACCGTTGCCCCCAATAATTGGCCAAGCTCTTTTAAAGTCACTTTCTGCATATTTATTATTGGCCTTTGCTTAAGGCTTCTACCACTTGGCTGCTAATATCAGCTTCTGGCTTAACAAAAATAACTGCGCCACGTTGTAGCACCATGTCATATTGTTCTTTACTAGCAATAGTATTAATGGCTTTTTGAACTAGAACTAATAGCTTGTTTTGCTCTTCACCTTGACGACGACGCATGTCTTCGTCTAATGCTTTGCCTTTCAATTGGAATTCAGATTTTAGAGATTCCATTTTACGCACTAATTCAGTCTTTTGTGTGTCGCTCATTAACGCGCCATCACGTTGTTGCTTTTCAACCAAAGAACGCATTTCTTCCTGCATTTTTTGGACGCTTGCAACACGATCTCCAAATTCAGCTTTTAATGATTTTGAAATCTGTTCACGCTGAGGCAGCTGTTCAAACACTTCGCCCATATCAACTACAGCGAGTTTTTCCGCTTGAGCTAGCATAGGTGTTGCACAAAATGCCAATGTAATTAAGGCGCGATTTACCATCTTTTTCAAAGTAGACTCCTTGTTAAACTTGTTGTTATCAGCAAAACTTGCCGAGTGTATTTGTTTTAGAACGTTTTGCCAATATTGAACGAGAAAATTTCTGTCTCGTCATCTTCATATTCTTTCAATGGCCAAGCCAAACTGAACACCATAGGACCCATTGGGGATATCCACTGGACGCTCATACCCCATGAGGCACGTATACGTTCCGGATCGCTATAATCACTTAACTGAGAGAATTGATCAGCTGGTAAATAACGATAACCATCATAATCAAACTCGGTATCCCACACGTTACCTGCGTCTAAGAAGAAACTGGTACGTACAGAGTTAGTGTAAGCTTCATCTAAGAATGGTGTAGGAACAATCACTTCCAAACTTGCAGTTGCAATGGCGTTACCACCAATTGAATTACCTTCACTCACATAAACAGTATCAACATTGCCTGGTAAGCTACAACCATCACCCGACGCGTCTGGTGAACATGCCTCACTACCACGATATAAGTAAAATGAACGAGGACCTACAGAATTAGACTTAAAACCACGTAACGAGCTCGAACCACCTGAATAGTAGTTTTCCCAGAACGGCAATATTTGATCGTTGTCGTCAAATTTGCCATAACCATTGGCGTAACCTAGGTGAGCACGCGCTAACATGACAAACCCATGTTGAGGTGTCAGAGGGAAGTAAAAACTAGTGTCAAAATCCGTTTTAAAATACTGTAAATCAGAACCCGGCACTGTCATCTTACCGCTTAAACGTTGCGACGAACCATCAGTAGGGAACTGACCACGGTTAACTGTGCTGCGATACCAACCAGCATTTAATTCAAAGTTATCAAAACTTAAGTCTGCGTCAGGATCATCATTACGATAAACATTATAAAAACGTACAGCTTGTTCGTAAGACGATATTTCTGAAATCGTATTATGACGGTAGCCAATACCACCGTTCAAACGATTAGATTCGTTAATTGGAAACCCTGAAGTTAATGCAACGCCATAAGATTTATTCTTATAACGCTCAAGATTAGCCTCATTAGCATCAAACTCGTTCCAAAAGATGCTGCCACCTAAGCTAACGCCATCTTTAGTAAAATATGGGTCGGTATAAGATAAATTAGCACTTTTTGAGTATTTGTTGGTATTAATACTGAAACCAGCTTGGTTACCTGTACCAAGGAAGTTATTTTGCTCAACACCAAACTGCAAACTCACGCCTGATTCAGTACCATAACCAACACCAGCATTAAATGAACCAGAAGGTTGCTCTTTCACCTTAATGGCCACATCTACTAAATCATCACTGCCCGGAACTTGAATCGTTTCAGCATCAACCGTTTCAAAATAACCTAAACGGTTAAGGCGTAGTTTAGACTGCTCAATTTGGGCCGAATTTAACCAAGCCCCTTCCATTTGGCGCAATTCTCGTCGCATTACTTCATCTTTAGTAACTGTGTTACCAGTGAAGTTAATTGAGCGAACATATACACGTTTACCCGGATTAACATTGATGTTAAGAACCACTTCTTTAGTTTCATCGTTAATTTCAGGATACGTTTTCACTTCTGGATAAGCATAACCAAAGCGACCAAGGTATTTACTGTACATTTCTTCGGTGAATGTCACATCGGCACCGTTGTACATATTACCGGCTTTAATCGGCAAAATAGCTTTCATTAACTTTTCGCGACCCATAAGATCGCCTATTAAGTTAACTTCTTTTACTTTATACTTTTCGCCTTCATTCACATTGATAGTAATGTACAAACCTTTACGGTCTGGTGTCATTGCTACTTGTGTTGAAGTCACTTCAAAGCGAATATACCCTTGATTATGGTAATAAGTTTTGATGGTTTCTAGGTCAGCTTGTAGCTTTTGTTTTTGGTAACGACGCTCACCAAACAAATCCCACCAAGCAACATAATCTTTCAATTCAAGCATACCAATAAGTTCATAATCAGAAAACACAGTGTTACCCACTACGTTTATCTGGCGGATTTCAGCCGCTAAACCTTCGGTGAACTTAAATTTAAGCTCAACACGGTTACGAGGTAAGTTGATGATTTGCGCTTCAACTTTGGCACCGTATTTACCTACACCGTAATAGAAATCTTGCAGACCTTTTTCAATGCCTGTCAACATAGTTCTATCGAGCGATTCGCCAGCTCTAACACCAGAACCGTCAAGACTTTCTTGCAACTGTTCGTCTTTAATATCTTTATTACCTTCGAATGAGATAACGCTAATAGTTGGACGTTCTTTAACTGTTACATAAAGTATACCGTCTTCATGACTGACACTAATGTTTTCAAAATTGGTTGAACCGTAAAGGCTCTTTATCGCTTGCTGTAATTTAACTTCATCTACTGTGTCACCTACTTTCACAGGCAAACTCAATAGTGCTGCACCGAGAGCAACTCGTTGCAAACCTTCTACTTGGATGTCGGTCACTTCAAAAGGTTGGAAAGACTCTGCCCAACCATTCCCTGAAAAAGACGCGCCGACGAATAACATCGAGGCAAAAATTTTATTCAATCTCATAGAGCACTTCTAATTATTGTCTGTCTTGCTCAGAGTCGGGCGAAATCGTTGAATAAGGCTACGCCCATCAACATTAGCAGCAAAGCTGCACCAAACCTGAAACCTATTTCCTGTACCTTTTCGGGTACAGGCTTACCAGTAATCACTTCTATAAAGTAATACAGCAAGTGTCCACCATCGAGCACTGGCAAAGGCATTAAATTAATAATCCCTAAGTTAACGCTGATGAGCGCGATAAACCCTAGAAAGTACACTAATCCGTAACTTGCACTGGCGCCAGCGCCTTGTGCAATGGAAATAGGACCACTGAGGTTTTTAACCGACACATCGCCGGTAAATAATTTTTCAATCATCTTAAAACTGACGGCAACAAGTTGCCAAGTTTTATCTGTTGCAGCGACAATCGAATCTACTATGCCATACTCAAGCTCAAAGCGCATATTATCAGGCCATGGTGCTTGGGTTGGACTAATGCCTATAATTCCGATAGTTTTACCGTCAGAATTTTGCTGTGCTTTTGGCACTACATTCACATTGATGGATTGACCTTCACGTATCAATGTCATATTAATATTTTTGTTGGCAGAGCTTTGTACCACATCAACAAACGCTTTCCAATCACTGTATTGGACACCATTAATATTGACGAGTTTATCGCCCACTTTAATGCCAGCTTTTTCTGCCGCACTGTCTTTGCTGATCACCGCAATGGTAGGATCTATTCCCGGACGGAAAATGCCTAAACCTAATGAAGTAATTGGAGATTCTTTTTCTGGATCAAATTGCCACTGACGCGTATCGAGCTTAACGGTACGTAAGGGCATATCCACACCTGATAGTTCAGATAATGGCGCTAAGGTTATATCAATGCTTTCATCACCAATATGGCTAACCAAGGCTAAGTTAACCTCTTCCCAGGTTCTTACTTTTTGTCCTGATACTGCCATTATTTGTTGCGGTTCAACCAACTGAATAACACTGGCAGGGCTATTTAACGTGGTGCTATCAATAACGGGTTTGATTGATGGAGTACCTATCAGATACATAACGTACAAGGCTGCTATAGCAAAAATAAAGTTAGCAATGGGGCCTGCTGAAACAATGGCAATACGCTGCCATACCGTTTTACGGTTAAAGGCTTGATCGACGAGCTCGGCTGGGACGTCTTCTACCCGCTCATCAAGCATTTTGACGTAACCGCCTAACGGGATCATAGCCACCACATATTCGGTGCCATCTTTACCCATTTTGCGCCAAATGGCTTTACCAAAACCAATAGAGAATCGTTCAACTTTTACCCCACAACGACGGGCAACCCAAAAATGGCCGTATTCGTGTGCGGTAATCAAAATACCTAATGCAACAATAAAAGAACCTAAGCTCCAAAAAAAATCTATCATCATTCCCCTGAACTAATTAAGTGCTTTAATAGCAGACATTGCTGTCATGCGAGCTTGTCCATCTAACTGTAAAATATCGCCAATACTCGCTAAACATGTTTGCGGTATGCTATCTAAACACCGTGCATTTATATCCGCAATATCAGTAAAACGTATTTGACCATTTAAGAAAGCTTCAACGGCAATTTCATTGGCCGCATTCAACACTGTGGTCGCTTCCTGTCCATGTTCACATGCTTGCATTGCTAAACGTAAACATGGAAATCGACTGAAGTCAGGTTCACAAAAGCTTAACTGTCCGACTTTGAAAAAATCCAAAGGTTCAACACCAGCGTTAATTCTTTGCGGATAGCTCATACAATGAGCAATAGGAGTACGCATATCAGGGTTACCCATTTGCGCAATAACTGAACCATCGCGGTACTGCACCATGGAATGAATAACGCTTTGAGGGTGTATCACTACTTTGAGTTGATCGGCCTGAGTATTAAACAACCAGCGAGCTTCAATAAACTCTAAGCCTTTGTTCATCATCGTGGCTGAATCGACAGATATTTTAGGTCCCATAGACCAATTAGGATGATTACAGGCTTGTGTCGGTGTCATCGCACTAAGTGTCGATAAATCCGTTTGCAAAAACGGACCACCTGAACCGGTTAATAAAATATGAGCGATGCCTGATGCGGCTAAATCACAATAACCCAATTGTGCTTGTGCATTGGTAGGTAAACATTGAAAAATCGCATTATGTTCACTATCGACCGGTAACACTGTTGCACCAGAAGCCCTTGCCGTGTGCATAAATAATTCACCCGACATCACCAATGCTTCTTTGTTGGCTAACAGTACCCGTTTGCCCGCTTTAACAGCATCAAATGTTGGCACCAATCCCGCAGCACCAACAATGGCAGCCATAACGGTATCGGTATTAGCATCGGTAACCAATGCATTAAGCGCTTCTGCCCCTGTTGTTACCTGAGTAACACTTCCTTGAGGTAATAAGGCTTTAAGTTGCATGGCGGCGCTCTCATCCACCATATGAGCATATTCAGGTTGATAGGTAATACACAATGCCAGCATTTTATCTACGCTGGCATTAGCCACTAGACCATAGACATGAAATTCCGCTGGATTATTTGCCATCACACTTAGCGTGCTAGCACCTATCGAGCCTGTTGCCCCTAAAATCACCATATTTTGCATTGGCATCACATCCACATCGCTATGTAGATAAAGGTAAATACCGGTAGCGCAGCAGTAAGGCTATCGATGCGGTCTAAAATTCCACCGTGTCCCGGTAAAATGGTGCCAGAATCTTTAATGTTAGCAGCACGCTTAAACATACTTTCAGATAAATCACCAAAAGCAGATGCTAACGCAGTGATTAACGTAACCACAATGAGTAAACCTAGTTCTTGTTCTGGTGCAACATACATAATGCCTGCCACCACAACCATAGACGTAATTAATCCGCCAACCAGACCCTCAAGGGTTTTTGCAGGGCTAACACTAGGCATCAGTTTATGTTTACCTAATTTACGACCCGCAAAATAAGCGCCAGTATCGGTAGCCCACACCACTAACAATACTAAAAAGACTAATGTGCCACCATAATAAGGGTGAACATTGCTGCTTAACGATTTAAGCGCGATCAAAGACGTAAAACACGGTATGAGTGTTAACTGACCAAACATGGATTTTAGCATTGGGCTTTTTTTCCATATGCTGGCGCTTTTAGGAAAACTAAACACTAATCCAATACTCACTATCCACCAAAATACACCAATGGTGATAATGGCAAGATACATGGGATGCAATTGTCCCTTAAACCATAAAACATCAACGGGGACCGCTAGATTAAGCGCTATCAGTAACAGACTGAGCGTCGCGGTAAAAGACCACTGAGTGACATTACAACTGGGGTCAATGAAACTCCCCCACTCTTTTGCTGCAATTAAAAATACTGGTACTAACGCCCATGCAAAATAATTTGCAGGAAGTAAAAAGATTGCCCCAAGTACAATTGGGATTAACCACAATGCTGTTATTATTCGTTGTTTTAGCAAAAATTAATCCTCTTAAAATTTATATTGCGCGTATATCTTCAATTTGACTTCCAGTCAAACCAAAACGGCGCTGCCGACTGGCAAAAATGGCAATAGCATCACGAAACGCTAGCTCATCAAAATCAGGCCATAAGGTGTCAGTAAACACCAACTCGGCATAAGCGGCCTGCCATAAAACAAAATTACTAATGCGGCAATCACCGCCTGTTCTTATCATTAAATCAACTTCGCTCTGATTTTGCATGCACAAATGTTCATTTAATGCCTCTTCAGTCATCTGACTGCTGTTGATTTCACCACTTTCAACTTTTTTGGCTAATTTTTGTGCAGCCTGCAAGATATCCCAACGGCCACCATAGTTAGCTGCCACATTTAATATCAAACCAGTATTGTTTATTGTTTTCTCTTGAGCAGCAGCAATCTGCTTTTGTAAACGCGTCGAAAATCGACTGGTATCACCAATAATATTGAGTTTAACTTGGTTTTTATTAAGCAGTTTTAATTCACGTTGTAACACGGTAAAAAACAGCTCCATTAACAAGCTGACTTCTTTATCTGGTCGGCGCCAGTTTTCACTAGAAAATGCAAACAGAGTTAATGATTCAATGCCAAGTTGAGTCGCAGTACTTACCGCACGGCGAACCGCTTTAACACCTGCTTTATGGCCAAACACTCGAGCTTTACCCTGCAGTTGTGCCCAACGGCCATTACCATCCATAATAATCGCAACATGCTTGGGCAGAGATTGTTTTACCACATCAGATAATTGTTCCGGCAACAATTGCGAAGTCATTTGCTCCGAATCGGCTTTGGGGTCTGATTCAAACTCAACTGTAGATGACATCTACGACAATCCTTTATAAAAACAAACGCCGTGTAGTATACCCTTACACGGCGTGTTAACTCTAGCGTCTAAGATGACAGATTATACTTCCATCAACTCTTTTTCTTTTGCAATGAGAATTTGATCGATACTCTTGATAGATGAATCAGTGTACTTTTGTACTTCATCTTCACTACGACGTACATCATCTTCAGTACATTCTTTGGCTTTTTCAAGCTTCTTAACTTCGCTGATAACATCACGACGAACGTTACGAATGGCAATACGACCGTTTTCTGCTTCATTACGAACGACTTTAATAAAGTCCTTACGACGCTCTTCAGTTAACGAAGGTAACGGAATACGCAATGTCGCGCCAGCAGTCATAGGGTTTAAGCCAAGATCAGAACTCATGATGGCCTTTTCTACCGCTTGAACCATAGTTCTATCAAACACGTTTACAGTAAGTGTACGAGAATCTTCAACACCAACGTTTGCCACTTGCTTAAGCGGTGACATAGTACCGTAACAAGCAACTTGAATAGAATCTAATAAACTTGGATGAGCACGACCAGTGCGAACTTTCGCCATTTGGTTTTTAGTCGAGTCAACACATTTACCCATGCGCTCTTGCGCATCCAACATAATAGTATCAATCACAATAATTTCCTTTTTGTCACAAATTCACGTTTGTTTGAGCATTAGCCTAAGAATGACACATGCAATAAAACCGCTCAAACAGTTAAATTATATAATGTAAATATATTTTATGTCTGTGATTAAGCAGGTTGTTTACTGCTAATAATCGTACCTTCTTCCTCACCCATGATTACACGACGAAGTGCACCAGGTTTGTTCATATTGAACACAAGGATAGGTATATTATGATCACGCGCCATGGTAAATGCAGCAAGGTCCATTACTTTTAATTCTGATTCAAGGACTTCTGCATAGGTTAGCGTGTCATATTTAACAGCTTCAGGGTCTTTCATTGGGTCAGCAGAATAGACGCCGTCTACTTTGGTGCCTTTTAATACCACTTCAGCTTCAATTTCGATACCGCGCAAACAAGCTGCAGAATCGGTTGTGCAAAAAGGATTACCCGTACCCGCAGCAAAAATGACTACACGGCCAGATTTCAATAAGCTAATTGCTTCAGCCCAATTATAGTCGTCACACACGCCTTTAAGCGGTATAGCTGACATTAGACGAGCATTAACATATGCTCGGTGTAAGGCATCACGCATGGCTAAGCCATTCATTACGGTTGCTAACATACCCATGTGATCGCCCACCACGCGGTTCATGCCTGCTTTTGCTAAGCCTTCACCACGGAACAGATTACCACCACCAATGACCACACCAACTTGAATACCGAGTTCAACAAGCTCTTTTACTTCTTGTGCCATACGATCAAGTACTTTTGCGTCAATGCCGAAGCCTTCTTGACCCATTAATGCTTCACCGCTTAATTTAAGCAGAATACGTCTAAACGCTGGTTTTGGATTGGTACTCATAATTCTCATCCTGATCATAACAAAACCGCAGCGGTTGCTGCGGTCTTAGGGTATTTAGATAAAAGCGATTACGCTTTTTTAGTAGCAGCGATTTGCGCCGCGACTTCAGCAGCAAAATCTTCTGCTTTCTTCTCGATACCTTCACCTACTTCTAAACGAATGAAGTTGGTTACTTTAGCGCCTTTCTCTTTAAGAACAACGCCAACAGTTTTCTTAGGTTCCATGATGTAAGCTTGACCAGTAAGAGATATCTCACCAGTGAACTTCTTCATACGACCAATAACCATCTTCTCAGCGATTTCAGCAGGCTTGCCTTCATTCATCGCGATTTCGATTTGCAGCGCTTGCTCTTTTGCAACAAGATCAGCAGGCACATCTTCAGGGTTAACAAACTCTGGCTTAGAAGCAGCAACGTGCATTGCAATGTGCTTTAGGGTTTCTTCGTCAGCTTCGCCCGCAACAACAACACCAATACGATCACCGTGACGGTAAGACGCTAGGTTTGCACCATCGATATACTCAACGCGACGAATATTGATGTTTTCACCAATTTTAGTCACAAGTGCAACACGAGTTTCTTCAAACTGTGCTTTTAAGTCTTCAATAGTGATTTTAGATGCTGCAGCAACATCTAGCACTGCGTTAGCAAATGCTAAGAAGTTTGAATCTTTAGCAACGAAATCAGTTTGACAGTTAACTTCTAATAGTGCAGCGAAACCGTCGCCATTCTTGATTAGAATAGTACCGTCAGCAGCGATGTTACCTGCTTTTTTGGCAGCCTTTGCAGCACCGCTCTTACGCATGTTATCAATCGCTAGTTCGATGTCACCGTCAGTTTCAGTCAGTGCATTCTTACAGTCCATCATGCCAGCGCCAGTGCGGTCACGAAGTTCTTTAACTTGGGCAGCAGTAATTGCCATTGTTAAATCCTCTATTTTAATTCGTCTAATTTTGCATTTATAAAACAGGGGCCCAAGGGCCCCTGTTCACCAATTATCTTATTGGCAAATAAGGGGGGATGCTAAGCATCACGCCTTATTAAACAGCTTCTACGAAACCGTCTTGCTCAGCTTGAACAGCTAAATCTTGACCACGGCCAGCGTTAGCAGCTGCAGCAACAGAAGAAGTGTACAAACGAATAGCACGCATCGCATCGTCGTTACCAGGAACGATGTAGTTAACACCGTCTGGAGCAGAGTTAGTATCAACAACTGCAACAACTGGGATACCTAGGTTGTTTGCTTCTTTAATAGCGATATGCTCATGGTCAGCACCGATAACGAATAATACGTCAGGTAAACCGCCCATGTTCTTGATTCCGCCTAGAGACTTTTCTAACTTGTCTAATTCGCGTGAACGCATTAACGCTTCTTTCTTAGTAAGCTTGTCGAAAGTACCGTCTACAGACTGGCTTTCTAGCTCTTTAAGACGCTTGATTGACTGACGAACAGTTTTCCAGTTGGTTAACATGCCGCCTAACCAACGGTGATCAACATAGTACTGATCACAAGAAAGTGCAGATGCTTTAATCGCTTCGCCAGCAGCGCGCTTAGTACCTACGAATAAAACTTTACCTTTCTTAGAAGCAATGTTGCTAATGAAAGCTAACGCTTCGTTGAACATTGGTACAGTGTGCTCAAGGTTGATAATGTGTACACCATTACGAGCACCGAAGATGAAAGGCTTCATCTTAGGATTCCAGTAACGAGTTTGGTGACCGAAGTGAACACCAGCTTGAAGCATGTCGCGCATTGAAACAGTAGTCATTGTATATACCTTTATGTATGTAAGGGGTTAGACCTCCACGCATCCCATGTTTCGACCCTCTAACTTCAATAAGAATTAGAAAGCACCCCGAAAAATGTGTCGATACGTGTGTGATTTAGTATTTAAGTTAATTGCCATGTATAATGACCGTCATCTTTTACGGTTTGCCGAACTTTATGTGAATTCTGCTTATAAAAGCAACAATACGCATCTCGTTAACTCGAACCGTACAACAACAATCTTATACATAACGGCGCGCTTTATACCATAAACGGCATGTAAATACAAATTTTTGCCGTAAATTCCTTGGGTAAAACATGCCTATTTTGACCGCCAAAAGATAGAGAGTTTTCATGAGCATTGTCATCAAAAAAGCAGACGAAATAGAAAAAATGCGAGTAGCAGGTAAATTAGCAGCTAAAGTATTGGAAGTAGTAGCCCCTCACGTTAAAGCGGGGGTCACAACAGATGAATTAAACGACATTTGTGCCAAGTATACCGAAGAGCAAGGTGCCATTTCTGCGCCACTCAATTATCACGGATTTCCGAAGTCTATATGTACTTCAGTTAACGAAGTGGTCTGTCATGGTATTCCTTGTGATTACGCCTTAAAAGAAGGCGATATGATCAATCTAGATATTACGGTGATTAAAGACGGTTATCATGGTGATACTTCAAAAATGTTTTTAATCGGTGAAGTATCAGCTAAAGATAAACGTTTGAGCCGCATTGCCCAAGAAAGTCTATATTTAGCGATTCGAAAAGTGCGTCCTGGTTTAAAATTAGGCGAAATTGGCACTACAATCGAAAAATTTATCAAAACCAGCAAAACAGGGCTTGATAAGTACTCAATCGTGCAAGATTATTGTGGTCACGGTATTGGAACAGGCTTCCATGAAGAACCTCAAGTTGTTCATTATAAAAACAATGACAAAACCGTGCTAAGACCAGGCATGTGCTTTACGATTGAACCTATGATCAATGCAGGTCGTCATACTACTGTTTTGGATAAAAACGATAATTGGACTGTTAGCACATCTGATGGTAAAAATTCAGCACAGTGGGAACACACCTTGTTAGTTACTGAAACGGGTGTAGAAATATTAACGTTACGTGAGGAAGAAGATTTTCCTCGCATCATTAATCACTAGATATAATTAGTAAGGACATCAATGAATACTGCGCTGGACGCCAAAAATGCATTAATTGACTTAAACCAGCGCTTAGTTGAGCAATACACTGCAAAACATCCAATTGCTGATATTGTTAAACATCGTAGTCAATTTGTTGATTCCTTGCTAACACAAACTTGGCAAAATTTTGGCCTCAACAATGGCCATCTTACCTTAGTTGCCGTTGGCGGTTATGGTCGAGGTGAGCTGCACCCACATTCAGATATTGACTTACTGTTTTTGGTTGACGATGAACCATTATCAGCTGAAACTGAAACTCAGTTGAGTCAATTTATTACCTACCTGTGGGATACGGGGCTTGAAATAGGCCATAGTGTTCGCACCATCGCCCAAACCATTGAGCAAGGTAAAGCCGACATCACCATTGCCACCAATCTGATTGAAGCCAGACTACTTACCGGCAGTGAATTTCTATTTGATGTGCTATACGATGCCATTCGCCAACAAGACTTTTGGCCCTCTTACGACTTTTATAACGCAAAAAAAGACGAGCAAACCGCTCGTCACAGCAAAGCCAGCGCCTTTGACTTAGAACCTAATATTAAAACCTGCCCTGGTGGATTACGCGATATTCAAACGATTGCTTGGGTAGCAATGCGCCATTTTGATGCCGCAACCTTAGAAGAACTCGTCGAACATGACTTTTTGTCACCAGCAGAATTAGATGAGCTCATTGAATGCCAAAATTTTCTTTGGGAAATCCGCTTTGCATTGCACATCACAGCTAACCGCAACGAAAACCGTTTGTTGTTCGATTTACAACGGCAAATCGCCAGTTTATTAGGTTATGAAGATGCCACCCAGTTAGCCGTTGAACAAATGATGAAGCGTTACTATCGCACGGTCCGCCGCGTGATGGAGCTTAACCAAATGTTACTGCAATTGTTTAAGCGCGCGACATTAGGTCACACTCAAGCATTAGAAATACAGCCTATCAATGATATTTATCAACGTCGTGGACGTTATATTGAAGTGTTAGATGATGATGTGTTTAGCCTTCATAATGAGGAAATATTACGCTTATTCTTATTAGTAGCAAAAAACTCTAATATTCAAGGGATATATGCACCAACCTTAAGGTTGTTGCGTAATGCCCGCAGAGCACTGACCTCGCCCTTACAAGACAATCCGGCCTGTCGTAAGGTCTTTATGGAGATCCTAAAACATCCTCGGGGTATTGCGGCATTTTCATTAATGCATCAACACGGTATTTTATCGTCTTATTTACCTGCTTGGCGCAAGATTGAAGGCCAAATGCAGTTCGACTTATTTCATGCTTATACCGTTGATGAACATACCCATCGATTGCTGCTCAATATTGAGCGTTTTTCACAAGCCGAGCAAAAAGATGAATTCCCACTGGGTGCCATCTTAATTAATCAATTGCCTAAAAAAGGCTTATTGGTATTGGGAGCGATTTTTCATGATATCGCTAAAGGACGTGGCGGCGATCATAGTAAACTAGGTTCAAAAGATGCCATCGATTTTTGCAAATTGCATGGTATGAATGATCATGACGGTCGTTTAGTGGCTTGGTTAGTTGAAAATCACTTAGTGATGTCAGTCACCGCCCAACGCAGAGATATTTCAGATCCAGAAGTAATCGCACTGTTTGCTGAAAAAGTACATGATGCCGCCCACTTGAGTTATTTATATTGCCTCACGGTTGCTGACATTTGTGCCACTAATGAAAAAACGTGGAACAACTGGAAAGGCTCACTATTACGAGATTTGTATTTTTCAACCCAACGAGTATTGGCTCGGGGCAAAGAAAAGCCTATCGATGTCAAAGCACGAGTTAAAGAGATCCAAGCCAAAGCTAAAAAAGAGCTTATTAGACGTGGATTAAAAGAAAAAGACATGGATGCACTCTGGTCTAGGTTCAAATCTGACTACTTTTTACGTCACCAACCAACTCAAGTTGCTTGGCACGCTGAAGCCATTTTAAAACATCATCACGATGAGCCATTAGTATTAATGTCTAAAAATACCACTCGAGGTGGTACTGAACTGTTTATCTATAGCAAAGATAAACCTAAACTGTTTGCAACCGTAATGACGGTGTTAGATAACAAAAACATTAATGTGCATGATGCTAATATCATGACATCAAAAGATAACTATGCACTCGACACCTTTGTTATTCTAGAACAAGATGGTGAACCCATCATTCAACTATCACGCATTCAAAGTATCCGTAAGGCATTAGAAAAAGCCTTAGCCACAGAAAAACCTAAATTACCAAAGTTTAGGAAATTAGCGCGGATCATGAAACCTTTTAATGTTGCGACTCATGTGAGTTTCTTACCTAGTACTCGTCATGGTACAAGTATGATGGAACTAACCACCTTAGACACCCCTGGCTTATTAGCCAAAGTGGGTGACACGCTTTATCGTTGCAACGTAACACTATTGGCCGCCAAAATTACCACTATTGGTGAACGTGCAGAAGATTTTTTTATATTACAAAGCCAAAGTGGTACGGCCTTAGATGAGCCCCAGCAACAGCAACTATCTGACGCGCTAACACTCGCGTTAAAATCATCTAACTAATTTAAACAATAAATTTACGTAATCATTTAATATCAGGAGAAAACAATGGAGGCTTTACGTCAACGCATTGAAGCTGCATTCGAAACACGTCAAGACATCTCACCTGCAAGCGTAGAACCAAGTGTTCGCGCTGATGTGGAAACCGTGATCAATATGCTTGATAAAGGCCAAGCACGAGTTGCTGAAAAAATTGACGGTGAATGGCATGTTCACCAGTGGCTAAAAAAAGCCGTTCTACTGTCTTTCCGCATTTTTGATAATGGCGTGATTGAAGGTGGAGACACCAAGTATTTCGATAAAGTCCCACAGAAATTCAGCAACTATGATGAAGCTCGCTTTAAAGCAGAAGGCATTCGAGTGGTACCACCTGCAACGGTCCGTAAAGGTTCATTTATCGGTAAAAACACCGTATTGATGCCATCTTACGTTAATTTAGGTGCTTATGTTGATGAAGGTACTATGGTTGATACATGGGCAACTGTGGGGTCATGTGCACAGATAGGTAAAAACGTACACTTGTCTGGCGGTGTAGGCATTGGCGGCGTATTAGAGCCTTTACAAGCTGGCCCTACCATTATTGAAGACAACTGCTTTATTGGTGCTCGCAGCGAGATCGTTGAAGGTGTTGTCGTTGAAGAAGGCAGCGTAATTTCAATGGGCGTCTACATTGGACAAAGCACACGTATTTTTGATCGCGAAACCGGTGAAGTGCATTACGGTCGTGTTCCAGCGGGTTCAGTTGTAGTGTCTGGTAACCTACCATCTGCTTGTGGCAAATACAGTTTATATGCTGCGATTATTGTTAAAAAGGTTGACGCAAAAACCCGAGGTAAAGTGGGTATTAATGAACTGTTGCGTATCGTTGATTAATTTTATAATCCGACGGTAAAAGTAATAAAAAAGGCTCTTTGGAGCCTTTTTTATTACCATAAGCATTATGAATTTATGAGTATAATAATCAATCGGAACAGCATCATATTAGTAACCTCACAATGGCATTATCTATTAAGCAATGCTGCGGCTAAAATCCGCCATGTCAACATACCAACGACTTGTTGCTTGTCATTATGAACAATCAAATAGCTAGCATTAGTTTTTTCCATCATCAATTTGGCATCATGCAAAATGGTATGATCGATAATCATATTCATTTTATGCACCATCACTTGATGCACTCGTTTATTAAGTAAACTTCTATCCACCGCACGCTCTGCTGCAGTATCTAAAAAAGGGCTGTGCCAAAAAGCTAAAACATTACTATCGATCACGCCAATTGGGGTACGTTCTTTTTCCGATAATACTACGGCTACATCCATTTTAGCTTTTTTAATCATGGACTCAGCGTGTTCAAGAGTATGAAATTCTTCAAGAAAAACCACAGGTGCTAGTGGCAAGCCACTGACATATTGCTCTTCTTTAAAATCTTCAACGGCCAAAATTTCAAGACAAGTATCAACAATAACTTCATCGAACACTTTACCTCTACCCTTAAGTAACTCTTGAGTTAACACCTCCATGCCTAGAGATGGGCGATACGGTCGATGACTTAGAATAGAATCTGCAACGTCGGCTACAGCAATTATTTTAGCTTCAAGTATGATGTCGTCAGCTTTTAATCCTTTGGGATAACCAGAGCCATCTAGGCGTTCATGATGCTGAAGGATCATTTGCTTGATAGGCCAAGGAAACTCCACTTCATCAACGATTAATGCACCTTGTTCTGGATGCTGTTTAATGAGACCAAACTCTGCGTCACTTAACCGCGATGGCTTAGATAAAATTTCGCTTGGAATAGCCAGTTTGCCAATATCGTGGATCAATGACCCCAGTTTTAATCCTTCCAAAACCCCGGGGGTTAAGCCCATTTTTTCACCAATAAGATAACTTAACTGTGCGACTGACTTTTGATGTCCTGCTGTGTAAGCATCTTTGAGCTCAAGCGCTTCTGAAATAGCGCCGATCAGCTGCACTAGAATCGAGGTCATCTTTTCTTTTTGCATTTTAATAATGCTCGACTGCCTTGACACAGCCTTCATGGTACGAGGCAGTTCGACACTGTGCCACAAAATAGTTGCAAAAATGCTTAACGATTTGGCATCCACTTGAGTATAGGGTTTGTCTCTATTACCAACGCCAATAATACCCACAATTTTTTTACGATAATGAATAGGAATACACAGGTGATTTTTAAAAGCGAAAAAACCATCCTCTTGCGTTTTATTTTCAATCAGTTCAGTCAAATCGTTATGAATAACCGCTTTACGAGTCTTAATAGTTTCTGTCCAAATACCAGAATCAGCTTGATAAGTTTGTTGCTTAGAGATAGTAAAGTAATCTTCTACATCATCATTCCAAGCTGTTTTAGTTATTTGGTTATTCTTTTCATCGAAAATATGTACATAACCCACTTTTGATTGAGTTAACGACAGGCCTTGTTTTATTGCGGTAGTAAAAACCACATCACCACTCGCATTAATCACTTCTTCAATTTGATTAAGCCAATCATCACTAGACTGAATCGCCTGATGATAATCAGGGTGTAACTCTGTTAACCAAGCTTTATCTAACTCTATTTCAATGACCGTAATACACCAGGTTTCATCACTTTCTTCTATGGGGATTAAAGTAGCTTGTAATGCATGGCCTTTATCATCAACAAAATTGATAACATGGTGAGTTTGGCGTTGGTTAAAATCAATATGGTCTATTTTAAGAGCAGAAAATGAATTTAAAAGCGGTTGTTTCAAAATAGTAACGATGGGTTTTTTTATCAATTTATACAGTGACTCACTCAGCTTAATTAATTCAAGCTTGTTATTAACAATTCCCCAGCAAAGCCCAACTGTATTAGGTAAGTCTGATGGTTTTAAGAAAAAATTACTTTTTTGTAACATCCTATCCTCACTCTTTACCTACACATATTGAAAATATTAATACCGATGATATCGTAACCAGAATTATTATAATCTTTTACTTGCTACCATCGCTTACTCGCACTTAATCAACTTCATTGATGTTTAAAAGATAGCATCATCGAATTTAAATACCATGATGCATCTATTAAATGTACTTTAAAATACAACCGTTTTATTTCCGTACACCACAACTTGCTCATTTAGCACTAATTGCAATGCTTTACTTAATACGCTTTTTTCTACATCTCGGCCATTATGGGCTAACTCTGCGGCACTAAAACTGTGATCAACCGAGATAACGTCTTGTTTAATAATAGGTCCCTCATCAAGATTATTATTAACAAAATGCGCCGTTGCACCAATAATTTTAACACCGCGATCCCATGCTTGCTTATACGGTGAAGCACCAATAAAAGCAGGTAAAAATGAATGATGAATATTAATAATTTTATCTGCAAATGCAGTCACAAATTCTGGCGTGAGTACTCGCATATATTTTGCTAGTACCACAAAATTGGGATCATATGGCTTAATCACTTTAAGCATAGCTTGTTCATGCTCTTGGCGACTTAACCCTTCATGACTGACAAAATGAAATGGAATATCAAACTTTTCAGTTAATGGCTGCAAAACATCGTAATTACCTACTACAGCTGCAATTTCAACATCTAAACCACCATAATAGGACTTCATTAAAATATCACCCAAGCAATGAGCTTCTTTTGTCACCATGATCACGATACGTTTTTTACCCATATCGACTAGTTTCATATGATTTTTTGCAGGTAACACATCACGAAGTTCACTCAACAAACGTTCATCATCAAATTGCCCCTCAAGTTCAGCACGCATAAAAAAGCGTCCTTGAGCATGGTCAACAAATTCGGTATTTTTAATAATATTGAGCTGATTGGCAAAACATACGCCGGTAATTTTTGCTATTAACCCTTTAGCATCGACACAATCGGTAATTAATACTTTGCGTTGTAGTTGGCTTAGATCGGTTTTTATGGATTGATGACTCACGCTTACGACTCCTCTTTAACGACTATGTATGAGTGTGCCATTGAAAAGGAAATTTAGGTGATGTTTTTTAATGATAAATACTCATAAATGCTAAAAAACATTCAATTTAAGCACAAAAGCTTAAAAACAGAGTAGATACGAAAAAAGGGTATATGTTTCATCGTTAAAATGAGTTTAAAAAAATAGATTTTAGAATTATAGCAATAAGTAACACCGAGTTAATCAATGCTGTTATCGACGTGAATCGAGGTACTTTTGCAGTAATTTACGCAAACTTTCGGCTTTAGTACCATAGACGACTTGCACCCCTTTCCCCATTACCACAACACCTTTGGCCCCCAAACGCATCAACCGAGCTTTATCAATTAAATTAGCTTGGTTAACACTAATTCGTAAACGGGTTAAACAGGCATTAATTTCAATAATATTGTCACGCCCACCTAAAGCCGCAATCATCGCACGCAGGCTTTCTTTAGGCTCAGCAGGTAAATCTGTTTGCTCTATTCGACCAGGAGTTTTCAAATTGAACGCTAAAATGCTAGCCCTGAAAATAGCATAATAAATTAATCCAGTAAGTGGCCCAAGTATCCAAATCCACTGAGTATTTTCTGAACGTGAAAACAGTAATGTGAAATCAACTAAGCCATGTGAAAAGACAATACTATGGTGAATACCAAGCAAAATACACACGCTATAAGCTATTCCTGTCAACAAGGCATGCACGATAAATAGAATCGGAGCAACAAACATAAATGCGAATTCAATGGGCTCTGTAACCCCCGTTAACCAACTTGCCGTAGCCGCAGATAACATAATTCCTGCTACCCTGTTACGTTCGGGTTTATCTGCGCAACGCCATATTGCCAGTGCAGCGGCAGGTAACCCCCACATTTTGATTAAGTATCCCCCTGCGAGATTTCCCGCCAACGGATCGCCGGCTAAATAACGTGCCACTTCTCCTCTGACCACTGTACCTTGATTAATATACTGCCCCACTTCCAAATAAACTGGGGCATTCCAAATATGATGCAAACCTAGCGGAATGAGTAAACGCTCAACAGTACCATACACCCCAAAGGCGATAGCGGGATCTTGATAAACAGACCAATCAGAAAGGTGCTCAATAACAGTCGATAAGGGAGGCCAAACATGTACTAATAGATAGGCCAATACCATAGACAGGGGGATAACAATAATAGGGGCACTGCGACGACCTTCAAAAAATGAAAATATAGCAGGTAGTTTTACATGATGACTGAGATTAACAGCTAAACAAGTGATAGCGCCGACTAACATACCACCAGCGATACCAGTATCAATGGTTTGCATGCCCCATAATGGTCGCGATACGAGGCCATAAATATTTGTCAGGGCCCCCATAGTGGATAAAAACACCCCAAAACCAAATACTGCGGAAAACGCCGCAATCCCTTGATCACGACAAAAACCAATGGCTACAGCAACACTAAACAACAAAGGCATCATAGTAAAAACTAGATTACCTACCGCTGACAGCACAGTATTTAATTCAGTTGGAATAAATGGCAACGGATTAACCGTTATTCCCAACATCAACCCTGCAGCAGGTAAAATAGCAATAGGTATTAGCAACGCCTGACTGAGACGCTGGGCAAATTTAAACCACTGTTGTGTAAAAAGGCTTACGCTACGCTTACCGATGTGACGGCGTTGTGCCAACTGGCTATCCATGTTTTAGCTTCTATTTCCGGTTCCATTGTTTCACAGGCATCAATTTCTAATCGCTCAGTAAGCGGCTTTGCGCCAAGCTCAGCTAGCAACTCATCAAACTTTTTTATCGCTCCACAAAAGGTTTCATAACTTGAATCACCTAGCCCTATTAAGCTGTATTGCAATGCTGGTAAATAAGGTGCTGCGGATTTAAGTTCATTAAACCACGGAGCAATATCTTCAGGTATATCTCCGTGTCCCGTGGTTGATGACACTATAATTAAAAATTCGTCTTGAGGAGGTACAAAATCTAATAATTCATTAGGTTGCCAAAGCTTAGTTGTAAAACCTAATTTTGCAATCGCCTTAGTCACTGTTTCTGCAGTAAATTGAGCGCTACCATAAACGGTACCAAAAACAACATTGACCTTTTTCATGGTATACTTTCCCCTTAATTGTAATACGATATAAAATACCTTGAGTCTTAGTAACTTACCTTACTGTATTCCTTGAGTCTCTCGCAAGTATCTTTTATGGTGTGATTAAAGTTGATATGACCAACCCTAGTTGGCTCAATGTGAAATAGCGCAATAACGGAACCATGACCATGCGACAAGTGAGCAGAAAGCGGAAACTCAAACTACAACATAAATTCGCCCATATACGCCGCAACTACTACTTCCGTATAGAACAAAAGCAGCAGAAACTCATACCCAAAATCCCTGAGTTTGAAAAGCTTAAAGCTTTACTTGCTGACCATATGGACTAACTTAATAGCATGCTTGGCTCAGATGATAACAGATCATCATCCCAACCGAATTCCTTGAAAATAGTTAACCACTCTAACTCAAGCTCAGTTTCTATGTGCATCGGTTGTTGCGTTACCGGATGTATAAACTGCAGACTTTTTGCAATCAACCACAAACGATTAATCGCAAAATGTTCACGGAAAAATTTATTTTGCTTGCCGTCACCATGCGTGGTATCTCCAACGATTGGATGACGCAAATGTGCCATATGACGACGTAATTGATGTTTTCGCCCAGTATGAGGGCTTAATTTTATCAATCCATAACGGCTAGAAGGATAGCGGCCTGAACTAAACGGTATTTCTGTATTCAACAACGGCTGATACTCTGTCACGGCTTCTTGAGCAGCTTTGTTGGGATCAACATGCTTATCACCCAAAACATCAAACTCTTGTTTTAAGGCATAATCTAAAGTGCCAGATTCATGCATATTGCCACGAACTATCGCTAAATAGTGCTTCTTAATACAGTGATTGGCAAATTGCTCACATAACAATCGAGCCACTTCGCTGGATTTAGCAAACAGCAGCACGCCAGATGTAGGTCGATCAAGACGATGCACAGGAAAGACATGACAACCCACCAAATCTCGAGTCATCTGCATAGCAAAAAAACGCTCTCTACGGGCTAAATAACTGCGATGAACTAATAAACCTGCAGGCTTGTGAATAGCAACGATATGCTCGTCTTCAAATAGTATGTCGATATGGGGAGGGTGTAAATCATCGTCTAATTCGGTATCTGTAGTAGAGGGCATGTCAATGTCTTCTGAGCTTATTGGCTCACATAAGTCATCGTTATCTAATGAGTATTCAGCATCGTTATCTTTTGAGATCATGTTTATCACTTTACTTATTTTGTATTGGCCAAATCTATATTGGTTTAGTTTATAGGCACTTAATTTATATAGACTTAATTTATATAGATTTCATTTTTATAGTATTTGTTGGTATTAATGTCATCAAGTGGCGCGGCAGTACTCTTAACGCTGACTAAGCTCAGCATCAAATTGCTGCAACTGAGCAACCATAATGGTGCCATAGGGCATACTTTGCCAAACATGTTCTGCCATAGGAGCCAAGGCCATATTGGTCGGCAAAGGTTGTCGTAGCACTACAAGCTCAGTCATCTTGGGAATAAAAATAAATTGTAACCATTGCTCAAATGCCATTACATCACAGCAAAATGGCGCAGTACTGACCATCGCAGTTTCAGGAGGTGGTGTTTCAGACCAAAGATCATAGGCCTTAAGCAATTGTTCTAATTTAATTAAATTATTTTTGCTGGTTAAATAAAGCATAAAAATGAACGACAATATCAAGGCTAAGTCCGAATATGATATCATTTAGCGGATTGAATACCCATCCAACTTCTTTGATTTAGTGACAACACAATGACCGAGATAACCACCTTAAGCCAGTTTCTGACGACCGCTAATACTCAATTCCAAATATACGATTTAGGTCGCCGGGTGCAACATATCGATATGTTAGCATTTCAGCAAATCGACTCTTTACTGGCACCATACCCTTATCCAATTCAAGGCCATGCACAGTTTGCTATTGTATTTTGGCAGCAACAACAATTACCGTATATTTGGTTTGTAAAATTACCTTTAGATGAACAAGGTTTGTTATCACCTGCGCCGCGAACTCAATTTATTAAGATGATTTTAGAAGCCCTCGGTCGTAATCCAACCCAAGCATTAACCGATGAACAGCAAGAGCAATTAGCCAATCATCCTTTTAGTTTTAAACCTAATCAACATAAATTGGCGTTATTTAATGCACTAGTTAGGCTTCAACTAGGCCAACCGGCATCGAGTCAATATGAGTTTGCCGCACAGTATTTATCAGGTCAAGCAGCACCAGATACTTGGCCACAGCTGGGTTTACAGGGATTAGCTGATATTTGTGTTCGCGCAGATCAATTTAACCATATTGAAGACATCACCAACGCACTTGATAACGCACCAATTGAAGTACAGGCTGCACTTTGCCAATGTTTAGAGCATATTAATGTCGATAAGCGCCTCGCCAAACTGTTATTCGAAAAATTAAATCAAGCCGAAGACCATCTAAAAGTAATATATTTAGCGGCATTGGCGTCAGATGTTCAATACAGTATGAAAGCGATTAATCATCTCAATGAGCAACAACTTTTAGATGATAATAAGCTCATCACCATTGCAGCACGTAATTGGTTAGCCTTAAAAGATGACCTAACACGCAAAGGTTATTTAGAAGCATTAGCAAAACAACCTCAGCACTTCTTTAATCAAGTATTTGCTGATATTGTGGCAATACCTAGCTTGCGATCAGGATTATTAGCCGACTTAAGGCATCCTGAAAGAAGTGTTCAATTAGCAACCGCAATTGGCGGATTATTTAGAGCAACCAGCCTATGATGAGTGATTTTTTATTAATTGTTGCTTTAGTCGTGATAGCGGCCTTTTTTTGGCAACTGCGACAAATGGCAGAGTCAAGCCGAACCCTTGCAGAGCAAGCCTGTAAAAAACAGAATGTACAATTACTTGCCATTGCAATGGAATCAGCTCGCCCAAGTGTTGGCGGCAATGCGGGTATCTGTTGGAAAGCCACCTTTATGTTCGAATTTAGCACCGATGGTATCAACCAATATCGAGGCCATATTTTCATGCATGGTAATCGAGTCACAAAAATTGATTGGCCAATATTCCCCGAACCAGAATGGATGGATGCCCCAATGGCCAGCGGTAAATTTGGTGGGTGTGGTAGCAGTAAAAGCTGTGATTCAGGTAAATGCCACTAATACCCTCCTTTATTAGTCGATGTTGAATCCAAAAAAACGCTATTTTTCAAAAAATAGCGTTTTTTATTGCCACACAATGCAATTAAGTTTGTGGATTGTTGAGGATTTTATAATCGCTGTAGGTAACAGTTTGAACACTGTCGAGTGACCTAAAAATTGCTGCTGTACCCATTATAGTGGTTGATGTATGAGCTGGCATCACTAATCCCTCAAACACATCAAAACTTAACTCTAATTCAAATTTAGTTAAAGTAACTGAAAACGCAGGATTTAACTCGTCAGTATTTCTGATGAGAATTTTACGTAAATGCTTGGATGTTTTATCCAAATAAAGCACGCCTGCTAATACGTTATTGTCTAACTCATCAATATTTGGTGTAAACGTAAATGACATATTATTGTCATCCTCACCGACAAAAACCAATGTCGACAAATCAATTAAATCAGAAAACGCTAATTCATAGCTAGTTTCGTCTTTATCTTGATGCAAATCTTGTTGACGTTCTCGGTATTCAGTTAAGCGTTTTTTACCAGGAGTATCACCATTTTCAGACACCAAACTCCAACGTTCAGTTTCAGGTAAGGATGCATTGAATTGTTCAATACGTGTCATGTCTGGCATCACTGTTTGCTGTGAATACTGCCAAAGCACCTTGGTACCGTCATTATTACTATTGAGATCGCTGAACGCTTGATCAACCCATTGTTGTGGTTCTTCGCTCACGACTGCATTGGCGTTATAGCAAACGAATGAAAAACCAACCAATAGTGCAACTTTAAACCCTTTCATGCTATCTCCTTATACAATGGTGAGTTAGATATTGTGTACTTTAATGAGGTACTTTAATGAAGTACTCAAACCCTGCACATAGGCACTTTACAATTTGACAACATAACCACCATTAGTTCCGCCGATACTGAAAAAAAGCCAAAAGAAAGGCCACGACAGTAAATGCCGTGGCCTCTTTGTTTCTTGTTAAGCTTTCCTGCTATAACTGTGCTCCCTGCACCATCCATGCGTATCGCTTGCGTCCTGCTCTATCCTTGCTCAATCCTTGATGTTCCATGTACATAAAGTACTTTCCTTCTTACTCGATTATCCTTTTACCGAGCCTGCTCTATCCTGAGCGTGTCCTTATATCATCCATGAAATTCTTACTTTATCCTGTCGCAAATCATTTGCGTAGAATCTTGCATCCATTGCACACTATCATCCTGATAATGTTATTAAACTCACTTAATCCGCTATTGCGTCCATTGAGCAAGTCTACTGTTTCATCCTGAAACTCAAAATCGTCCATTACGTCCATATACTCATGGTCTTCTAGACCTTTTTACTACCTTGTAATATTCCCGTCCTAGGAACAAACAAATAATAATTCATTTACCGTAACGTAAACAGATACCTCAAAATGATTAAAGTCTCTCACAGATACCAAAATAATAAATATTAAATAGAATCAACAACTTAAATTTAAACTAGAAATATCAACCATCAAATACGTGATTTGTCTCACACGATTTGTGCGATATATCTCACAAAGCAACAAGCAAAATAGGTAAACATTAAGTTAACTGTTAGCATTTACATAACATTATTATTATCGCTACAGTTAGAAATAGGCTCAAACTATAATTTGGTTAGGATTTGGTTCAGTGGAAATACATCAATATGAGAATAATTAAGCTCAGAGCAAAACGGAAAGCTGGAGAGAAGCTACGCAAATGAGTTTTAGTTAAGTTAATAATGAACTAAAAACACCAGCAGTTAAACATTTAACAACAATTTAGGTATTGTTGTTTTAATGACTCACATGTTTACAAAAAGCTTGAAAACAACATTATATTTAAAATCGTTAGAATTACGGCAATCGATAACAATAGCAGATTCATTAATGTTGAATTTTTGTGTTTACCCATCACTTTTTTAGATGACGTCAAATAAATTTGCAAAAAAACGGTAATGGGTAATTGAATACTTAATATCATTTGCGAGATGATCAGACCTTTAAATGGGTCTGAAATCAAAAAAATAATCAACGTTGAAATGACTAATATCCCGGCTACCCCAATTTTAGTATGTGTGTTTCTGATGTTATAAGGTTCTTTAAATAGTCCAGCATAAACGGAGCCACCAGCCATACCGGCGGTAATCGTTGAGGAAATTCCCGCAAACAATAAAGCAATGCCGAAAACAAGAGCAGCCTTTGAACCAAGCATTGGCGCTAAAAGATGTTGTGCCTGCTCTAACTCGGTAACGACTATCTTTTTATCAAAAAATGCAGCCGCCGCAAGTATAATCATTGCACTATTAATAGCCCATCCAATAATCATCGATACTAACGTGTCGGTAAATTCATACCTTAATTGCTTTTTAATAACGGCTTCATCTTCGTTGTTCCATTGCCGACTTTGAATGATTTCTGAATGCAGAAATAAATTATGTGGCATCACAACTGCGCCCAATACAGCCATTACAATCACCATAGAACCATTAGGAATACTGACAGTTACCCAACTTGTTAGCGCTTCTGGCCAGTTAATGCTGACAATGCTCATTTCGTATAAAAAAGAAAAACCAATTATCGAAACAAAACCGATTATCAGTTTTTCAAGCTTGGTGTAAGTGTTTGTGAAGAGCAATACAATAACAATAGCGAGAACAATGACAGAGCCAACGACTATTGGTATATCAAAAAGAAGTTTTAGTGCAATTGCACCGCCGAGAATCTCAGCTAACCCGGTCGATATAACCGCGAAAATGCTGGTCAAAAGGATAACTCTAGCTAGATGAATATTTACGTTTTTCATCGCTGATTCGGCTAAGCAATCCCCAGTGACAATGCCAAGATGCGCAACATTGTGCTGTAGTATAATCAACATCAAAGTCGATAATGTCACCATCCACAAAAGTGTGTAGCCAAACATTGATCCAGCGGCAATATTTGAAGCCCAATTACCAGGATCAATAAAACCTACGGTGACCAGCAACCCCGGTCCCATATACTTCAGCACTTCACTAAACCCATGATTATGTTTGCTTTTATATTCAGGATGCAGTGTAAACAATGACTTGATTTTCATGAAGATTCTGGCTGGCCGTGTAATTACTCATTTGAATTAGACTAAACATTTATCTATTCACTCGCTGGAGGTTGATAGATAGACATCATATTATCCTTGGTTTAAAACCTTATACATTTATTTGATTAACGGTACGCCGTAGAAATAGCATTTAAGTATTTGATAACAATTATAGAAGTAGCAACGTCACACGCTGAAATTCTATTTTATATCATTATTTTAGGCAATAATATCGGTAAATAAACTGAGTAGCATACGCTTAACTGATGACAATAGTTCCGTGTAAAAAAGCTATGACAAATGCCCTAAACCAGTTAAATAACCTAGAACAATAACAAATAATACCCCTCGAACGAGTAGAAAAACAATAATTCCTGATGATAATCCGTGAAAAAATTCTAAGCTAATGAATACCTATCCACATTTGAAATAATAAAAATTTGAATTCATAAAGTGGGTACATAAGAGATTGATATAAATAATTTAAAAAGTAAAATTTTGAACGGTGTTATCAGTACGTTTGTTTCTAAACGGTACATTGCCACTTTAAACAAAAATAATTTTGATCATAAAGCGAGGCTTAAAACATGAGGGAACAACGCAAGCTAGGTATCAGCCAAATTGTTATGTTGTGAATAGTATTTCGCATAACCCAGCCCCAAAAAACATCCACGTTTGGCCAGAAAGCAAAAGGGCACAACCTTACATAATAAGTTTGTGCCCACTGGCACTTTTGTCAGCAATCCTGCTGATATATTGCTCCCTGCGTCATCCATGTACACCAGCTTCCTGCCGTCCTTTTCCCTGTGCTCATTTCCTTGTGTTTTTAATGTGGCTTACCATTTAAAAATACTTATGAGTGTCATTCCATTGAACAGTCGCTCCATCAACTGAGGGGTAAATCTGTTCAATCCGTTGAACCATCCATGCTGCATCCGGCAGTCCTATCCATATATCCTTGTGTCGACAAATTATCGTCTTCACCCATCCTTGATTCGGCTATCCATTTGCCGAGCTTATGCACTATTTCCTTGAGCGTGTCCTAGTATCATCCTTGATATTCTTAAGCATCATTAGTCTTATTTCTAATCCTAAGAAAACCAACTAATGACCCGCTTTCGATAACAATATAGTAACCTAAAAAAGTAATCTTAAAAGTCAGCCAATGCGCTTGAAAAAAATATTTTAGTTTTAAAAAAAACTAAAATAAACCTAATGTACTGATTGTAATTAATTTAAAATAAATCGCGATGCCAAACACTGACAACTTAAGATAAAATACCTTACATGCTTGTAAGATATGTCTTACACCAATGTGAGCAAGTTAATCCTACAGCTTTACTTTCGCCATAAACGCATTAGCATTTGGCCAAACATAACCCAATCAGCCCACAAGCTGTATAACGGATAAGTGAATGTTGCAGGCCGATTTTTTTCAAACATAAAATGCCCTAGCCATGCAAAACCATATCCGACTACAGGTAACCACAGCAACTGCCACCAATGGTGGTTAATCAGGGTATTAACCACAATCACCAAAATAATAGTACTGCCAATATAATGTAGCCTTCTACAAACGGGATCTTGATGCTGAGACAGATAAAATGGATAAAACTCTGCAAATGAAGCGAAACGTTTAGGTTCCATTAACTTACTCCTTTATTTGTACCGTTGACCTTTCGAACAAGATGTATACCAAACGTTTTCAATTACAGTATTCAAGCTAGCGCTTTGTTACATAACACTTCAGTGAAACAACCATTCATTACCGCAGAAAGAATCCACAGTTCCATTCAGCTGAACATACGTGTTAGCTTATTCTAACGTTGCCTTATACCTTACTGTAAAACAAAATTTCACCATCAACGTTACCGATACTGACACTAGCAATATTAGTAAATCCTTGTTGTATAAATGCTTGATGATGCAATGGATTACTTACAAACACCCCTATTCCATCAAGTCCTGGTTGTTCATCACACCAACTCAATACCGCTTGAATTAATTTGGCACCATAACCTTTTTTTTGCTCATTAGGTGATAGAGCAATAAATTGTAAAACCCCACATTTTTGAGATGGGAGATGCTCTACGATACACGTTTCCTTGTCCATTAAACCTTGAGTAGATTTCCATCCTGTACCCAGCATCATTTTCAAACGCCAATGCCAATAACGTCCTTCACCCAAAGGCACTTGCTGAGTAATAACACACACAACACCAATTAAACGGTCGCCATCAAATAGACCAATCAAGGGTTGTTCTTGTTGCCATAATTCATTTAATTCTTCGCGAATAGCGGCTCGTAGTTTCTGTTCATATTGTTGCTTGTCATCTTGGCCAAGCACTTCCATAAAATATGGGTCGTCATGATAAGCATTGTAAAGAATAGAAGCCGCAACGCGTAAATCTTCAGCCGTTAAGTAAACTGCACGTATGGTTTCCAAGGTATTATTGTCCATTATTATTCCTTGTTTTTTGACTCTATAAACTTAACTTAACAAGTTTGAAACAATCTACAAGTTTTGTTTACCCAATTAAGTAATAAAGCCGTTATCAACATCAGTTGTTTGCAATTTAGCGTATCAAGACTGATACTAAAATGGTTTACTTAACCATGACGAGGAATGCTTCAAATGGATACAACATCAAATGATTTAAGCCACTTATTTAAGCAATTAGGCTTACCCAATAATCAAGAGAGCATTAATGACTTTGTTAACAAAAATAAACTTGATAAACATACATTGATGATTGATGCCGATTGCTGGAATTCAAGCCAAAAAGCATTTTTAAAAGAAGAGTTATCTGAAGACGCCCAATGGTCTGAAGTCATTGACCAATTGGACGTGATGATGCGAGCTTAAGAGTAATTTATTGTGAGTGTTAGGTGACACAATTCAATGATTAAATTTGTTGATAGACAGTGTCACCCCAACCCACTAAAACGTCATCTCGAAATACTATTGGCGTACATTCGTCTTTGGTTGTTTTACCATTTCCTTCAGCCCATTGGGTTCGATAAAACAACACTTTGATAGACTGTTCGGCATGGTTTTGAGTTGGCTTAGTATAAGCCTCACTAAAATCAGCAGTGCCCATAACGGTTGTCACTTGATTACTGCTCATCCCTAAAGACAATTTGCTCAACAAATCACGATTTTTATCTTGCTGTTCTTGCCAATAATCGCCACTCTTAGACGATTCATGATCGCCTACACTGATAACACAACCACTTAAGGCTAATGATGTTGCACCAATTAATCCTGCTGCGATAAGTTTTAATTTCATGTTGCATCCTTTTTGTTAAAATATAATCCACATGTATTTACAGATCTTTTAAGCCAAAATCATGACAAAAATAAGACATTGATTTATATAGACTTATTTTTAAATCAACAAAAATTAGTTAATCTCACACTCTTGAATTAAGGAATTTAGCCAACAATGAGTCCAATTGAACAAGTGCTTGCAGCGGCTAAGTCAATTGCCAACAATGGGCATTCCCCTAGTTTGGCACTGATAAAAGGTCGTTTAGGTAATAGCATTCCAATGCCAATCCTAATCCAAGGATTACAACAATTTAAAGCATTGCCTAAGTCTGAGTGGCAAAATATACCTGAATTAAGCGATATCCCTTCTGCCGAAAATTTGCCAGCAGAACATTTGGATCCTGTTATGAAATTACAGCAGCAAGTGAGCGATATGCAGCAACTTATTGTGCAACTCACTCACAGAGTCCACGAACTTGAACAACAAGCCAGCAAAATGAATCATAAGGCTAAATAATCCATGTTTGTTTTTGAACTGCGCTTTGAATGTTTTGCAGATACCACCATTGAGGCAGCAGAAAAAGCTATTAATGGTTTACTTGAGGCTTTGCGTGCCAACGGACAAATATTGGGTCGTGAATTTGCGGTAGCTTTCAACGAAGGCGAATTTAGAGTTCGTTTGTTATTACCTGAAAAAACCAGCCTCGTTAATCGTTATAATAGCCCGTGGGTAAAAATGACATTAGCAGGCTTAACAGCGGCTAAACTATTGGCTCCTAGAGAAAAATTTATCGGCCAAGACATTAATTCTGAAGCCAGCAACACTGACACACCATCATGGCAACTGCTGTATACCAGCTATGTTCATATGTGTTCACCGCTGCGTAATGGAGACAACCTGTTACCAATCCCACTTTATCAACTGCCCGCGACGTTTAATGGCGATCATAAACGCATCATAAAATGGCAAACAGAATGGCAAGCTTGTGATGAACTGCAAATGGCTGCGGCCACTAAAGCAGAATTTGCAGCATTAGATGAAATCACCCGAGCTGACAGTGACCTATTTAGACGTGGTTGGGATTTACGTGGCAGGATAGAATATTTAACTAAAATACCAACTTACTATTATTTGTACCGCGTGGGTGGTGAGTCTTTAGAAAGCGAAATGAACCGAGCTTGTCCACGTTGCGGTTCACATGAATGGAAACTCAAACAGCCACTTTTAGATATGTTTCACTTTCGCTGCGAACCTTGCCGCATTGTGTCAAATTTATCGTGGGATCATCAATGATCCCAATAAGCATTCAATAGCCGCATCGCTCAACGTCATTGAGAGATGCAGGTTACGGCTATCATTATTTGTTTCCACGCAATGATTGCCACATGCTATTGATCCGCTGCCAGATCCCAGGATGATCGGTAACCGTAGAGGTATCTTCGATAGGTTTAACGGGTGGTTTAACCACGGGAGACAACTGTTCGATAAATTGGCTTAATGATGCTGCAATGTGAGTGCTTTGCTTCTGACCAGGTATTTCTACCCATACACTGCCATCATCATTGTTTACCGTGAGCATTTCATCACCATCACCTAGCACACCGATAAACCAAGTCAGTGGCTGTTTCAGCTTTTGCTTCATGATTAAATGACCAATTACATTTTGTTGCAAAATCTCAAAGTCAGCTTGATTCCATGCTTGAAGTAATTCACCGTCGCCAAAGCTTGAGGTAAACGGCAATGGAGCAGAAAAATATTGACCATAAAATGCATGAATATCAGGGTATAACTGAATATTTAATGCATGTTCAACATTAGTGAAATCAGCTATTTCATCACGTTTAATAGGCTTCCAGAACACTACCTCATCACTATTTTCATCAAACTCACCTTGAATACATATTGACGCTTCGCCCAAAGGATAATAGCGTGGAAGTTCAGATAGAGTATCTTGATAAGAATGAAGATAATTTTTTATAAAGCAATCTAATGCAGATGAACAAGACACTTAAGCCACTCGTAGTTTATAATAAAACCATATTTTGACACGGAAACCGATTCGATGACAAACAATCACGACCCTTATAGTGATGCAGCTGCATTAAAAGGCCTAACATTAGGCCATGCAACTGCGTATCAAGCTGAGTATGACGCGTCACTGCTGCAAGGGGTTCCACGAAAACTCAACCGAGATGCATTAGCATTAAGTGGTGAGCTTCCTTTTCATGGCACCGATATTTGGACCGGCTATGAATTGTCTTGGCTTAACGCCAAAGGCAAGCCTGTTGTGGCCATTATGGAAGTTCAGTTAGACATTAACAGTGTCAATTTGATTGAATCGAAATCGTTTAAACTGTACTTAAACAGCTTTAACCAAACTAAGTTTGAAAATGCTGAAGCGGTACAAGATACATTAAGCCGTGATTTAGCAGCTTGTGCTCAAGGAGAGGTAACAGTAAACGTTATCGAACCGAAACATTTCAACCTTGAACGCATTGTTGATTTACCAGGCACTTGTATTGACGACTTAGATATTGAAATCGAAGAATACACCTTTAAGCCCGATCACTTATTAGACAGCACCGACTCAGATAAAAGTGTCGCCGAAACGCTAAATTCTAATCTGTTAAAGTCTAACTGTTTAATTACTTCGCAACCCGATTGGGGCAGCGTAATGGTACGTTATCAGGGGCCTAAAATTGATCGTGAAAAACTGCTGCGCTATTTAATCTCATTCCGCCAGCACAATGAATTTCACGAACAATGCGTCGAACGTATCTTTGTTGATTTAAAGAAATACTGTCATTGCACTAAGTTAACGGTTTATGCGCGTTACACTCGCCGCGGTGGTTTAGACATTAACCCATATCGCAGCGATTTTGAAAACCCGCCAGAGTCAAACAGACTCGCCAGACAGTAACTGTTTGTAAACTCTTTTGCTGTAGACGCTAAGCCTTTATCGAATGATAAAGGCTTTTTTGATTTATCATTATTTTTATACCAACAATGACAAGTGCATATGATCTTTCGCTATTAAATTTCAATCTTGAAACACCTTAATAAGCCATATATTTAGCTAAAGAGCACTCTCTTCAAGAGTAAACGGATCATCAAGACTACGTCCTAAATTTAAAAAGGTAGCCACACCAATTCCATTTTCAAGCCGTTATGAAAGAACGACTAGGGTACACATATTACTTCTCGAGACCTTTAACGACTCAAACTAAAATTGTGATTCAATATTGCACAATTGTTTACAATATTAGCTCATCTTCCCGCCCCCGTTTAAGCAATCGTTATGCTAATCTGCTAGTCACTCGACAATGACTAATCACTTTAACGAGACCTCTTATGCGCCATTATTTATTCAAAACATGTGTCATCGTGCTCTGCCTGCAAAGTTTTTGCATTTCATCAACGGCTTTCGCCGACGAAATAAGACAAGTTCCCATTGATGAAAAAGTGATCACTGAACATAAAATGCAAATCAATGGCAAAAAAATCTCCTATCACGCAACTACAGGTACTCAGCCAGTATGGGATGACGAAGGTCACCCAACTGCAACCTTGTTTTACACCTATTACCAGCGCACAGATATTAAAGATGACAGTAACAGACCGTTAATTATTTCGTTTAATGGCGGCCCAGGTTCTGCTTCGGTATGGATGCACATTGCCTACACGGGACCTAGAGTATTAAATGTCGACGATGAAGGTTATCCACTGCAGCCTTACGGTGTTAAAAATAACGACTACTCGATATTAGATACCGCCGACATTGTATATGTGAATCCAGTTAATACTGGCTATTCAAGAGTATTGCCTAATGCAAAAGGGAAAATGCCGTCAAAAGATGAACAACAAAAAATGTTCTTTGGCGTAAACGCCGATATTAAATATCTAGCGGAATGGGTTACCACCTTTGTGACACGTAATGAGCGCTGGCGCTCGCCTAAATATTTAATCGGCGAAAGCTACGGCACGGCACGCGTATCAGGTTTAGCTTTAGAGCTTCAAAAAAACCAATGGATGTATCCAAATGGCGTAATTTTAGTATCGCCAACCGATCTCGGCATTGAACGAAACGGACCTGTAAAAGCGGCCAATCGTTTACCGTATTTTGCCGCCGCAGCTTGGTATCACAAAGTGCTTGGGGAAGATTTACTACAACAAGATTTAACCCCACTACTGGCTGAAGTAGAGCAATTTACATTAAATCAATATCTGCCTGCGCTCGCTAAAGGTAGCTTTATTGAACCAGAAGAAAAACAACGTATTGCCGAGCAAGTAGCCCGATATTCAGGGCTAAGTGTCACTGAAGTACTGCAAAGTAATTTAGATATCGATACCAACTATTTCTGGAAAGCGCTTTTGCGTGACCGCCAACAAACCATTGGCCGCTTAGACTCGCGTTATATTGGTATTGATGAAAAGACTGTTGGTGGTCGACCTGACTACAATGCGGAACTGACATCTTGGTTACACAGTTTCACTCCAGCCATTAATGATTACCTCCGCACTGAACTAAATTACAAAACGGATCTAAAATACAATATGTTCGGCCCTGTTCACCCATGGGATAAAAGTAAAGACAATACTGGTGCAAACTTACGCTTAGCGATGGCACAAAACCCATACCTTAATGTCATGATTCAATCAGGCTATTATGACGGAGCGACCAATTACTTTGACGCTAAATATACTATGTGGCAACTTGACCGTAGCGGATTAATGAAACATAGATTGTCTTTTAAGGGCTATCGCAGTGGCCATATGATGTATCTTCGTCATGACGACTTAAAACAATCGAATCAAGATTTACGCGAGTTTATAAAAACAACGCTACCCACAACAGGCCAACCGGCAAAATACTAACCTGTTACAAAGTGAATTAATTGCGCCAACGAGATTATCAATATCGTTGGCGTTTTTATTTGCGCGTCGATTGAGGTTATCGTTCACCAATACACTGAATAGAAATAGATCGAATACATATACTCGTCCAACGTAAATGGCCATCGCTCTAAGTCATAATCTGCAAGAGCTCAACTTTAAATTTGGCTTTTTTGAAGAGCCTCTTTTTTATGAAGGTTTATATGCCTCTTTCATCAATGTCTCAATGGTTTGCCGTAACCAAATACACGACTTATCTTGTGAATGCTTACTCGGCCAAATACTGAATAACTCAATAGGTCGAGTTTCAAACGGCAATTCAAGTAAATTAAGGTTAAATAATTGTGCGTAACTTTGGCTAAATGCGTAAGGCGCAATACCAATGGCATTTGATTTACTGATCAAAGACAACATACTCAATATCGACGACTGTTCACAATATAACGTCCGTTGCGGTAAAGGTTCATTGGAAATAATGTCAGCGACACGCATGTTGTCGCGATGAAAACGATACATGACATGTTCTGCAGCAAAGTAATCTTCACGACTAACGCTATTATGTATCTGAGGGTGCTGTTGACGTACAACACAGATAATCCGTTCTTGAGCGACCTTTTGAAAACGAAAAGTTTTGAGTTTTGGAGGCACAATATCAATTAACAAATCAATTTTTTGCATTTGTAAGTCTTGATATTGATCATCCTCATGCACAGGAGAATTTCGAAAAACCACTCTTACCGTTAACTGAGCTAACGCCTTATCTAAGTGCGGTTGCAGTAAATCAATCACAGCTTCATTAGCATATATGGTAAATACTCGTGAAGAGGTATAAGGATCAAACTCGCTGATCCCCATCAATGTTTGTTCAATAGCATCAAGCATAGGTTGCACCGAATTAAAGATATACAACCCTGTCGCAGTAGGTTCAATACCACGACCAATCCGAATAAATAACTCACAATCTAATGCGATTTTAAGACGATTTATCGCATTACTCACAGAAGACTGGGTTAATGCTAACTGTTCAGCAGCACGAGTAATCGACGATTGCTGACAAACCACACAAAACACCCGTAATAAATTCAAATCTAAAGTTGATAATTTATGGCTCAATTCATCATTCATATGCTTACCTTTATCATCAATGCATTTACATTGTGAATATATTATAACCATTTAGCTATAGTTATCTTTTGGTGTTTATTCCTTAAGATAGGTTCATCAAGTTTAAAACCTATATTTTAATTTAACGAGGAATACCACTATGAACAAATCAATCATCGCACTATCAATGATAACAACACTTTCACTCAATGCATTTGCAGCACAACACGAGCACGATCATATAACGGTCGACTATCACGGAAAAGCGGCAACACCTGCTACTATTGCACATAATGCTGCCTTAGCAAAAAGCCTGAATTTTGATGACAAAGTCGCTTTTGAGCGTTTTAGTAAAAACCAAATTGCTGAGTTCGACCAAGCAACCGCTGACATTTTACGTGCAGAATTTAGCTTTATCAGTGAACAATTTCCGGACTCGGTTAATCCATCACTTTATCGCCAAGCACAACTCAATATGGTACCCAACGGTTTATATAAAGTGACTGACGGTATCTACCAAATTCGTGGCACTGACTTATCTAATATGACCTTGATTCGTGGTGAAACAGGCTGGATTGTTTATGATGTACTGTTAACAAAAGAAGCCGCAGAGCAATCACTAAAATTTGCTTTTGAACACTTACCTGAAGGCAACAACTTACCCATTGTAGCAATGATTTATTCCCACAGTCATGCAGACCACTTTGGTGGAGCGCGCGGGGTTCAAAACTTATATCCTGACGTGAAAGTGTACGGTTCAAATAATATTACCACAGAAGTTGTAGATGAAAATGTACTGGCTGGTAACGCGATGAGCCGCCGAGCTGGTTATCAATATGGCGCCACATTGGGTAAACACGATCATGGTATTGTTGATGCAGCCTTGGCAAAAGGCTTATCAAAAGGTGAAATTACTTATGTGAAACCAGACTATGAACTTAACCAACAAGACAAATGGGAAACGTTAACGATCGACGGGCTTGAAATGGTATTTATGGATGCATCAGGCACTGAAGCGGCCAGTGAAATGGTGACTTATATTCCGTCTATGAAAGCGTTATGGACAGGTGAACTCACCTATGACGGTATGCATAACATTTATACATTACGCGGTGCCAAAGTACGTGATGCCTTAAAGTGGTCAAAAGACATCAACCAAATGGTCAATGCATTTGGCCAAGATGTTGAAGTATTATTTGCATCACATTCAGCACCAGTATGGGGTAATGGTGAAATTAATCAATATCTTAAAATGCAACGTGACAATTATGGTTTAGTGCATAACCAATCATTACGATTAGCCAACCAAGGCGTTGTGATACAAGATATTGGCGATGCAATCATGGACACTATTCCGCAACAGGTCACTTGGTATACCAATGGTTATCACGGCACATACAGCCACAACGCCAAAGCGGTTTACAACATGTATTTGGGTTACTTTGACATGAATCCATCCAACTTAAACCCACTACCCACTCAACAAGAGGCAAGTAAATTTGTTGAGTATATGGGTGGAGCTAATAATATCGTGAAAAAGGCTAAAGCAGACTTTAGCGAGGGTGATTACCGCTTTGTGGCTACGGCACTCAACAAAGTGGTGATGGCCGACCCAAATAATCAACCTGCCCGAGACTTATTGGCTGACACTTATGAACAACTTGGTTATCAAGCAGAAGGTGCAGGCTGGAGAAATATTTACCTTACGGGAGCCCAAGAGCTACGTATTGGTATTCAACCTGGCGCACCAAAATCAGCGTCACCAGATGTATTGAGCGAAATGGATATGACAACATTGTTTGATTTTCTAGCCGTTAAAGTGGACAGTATTGCAGCAAATAAATTAGGGAATATAAGTTTAAATGTGGAAATTAAAGCAGCCAAAGGAGAGCCAGCTAACACAGTATTTGTAGAGCTAAGTAATGGTAACTTAAACAATATCATTGTCGAAAAAGCTAAAGCGGCAGACGCAACCTTAACGATTGCAAAATCGGATGTTGTTGATATTTTATTAGGTCAAACAACGCTAAAGCAGTTGCTTGAGCAAGGTAATGCCACCATGACTGGCGACCAAGATGCCTTTAGTAAAATAGCTTCAACGTTAGTTCAATTTGACGAAAATTTTGAAATCGTTCCATTACGTTAACTCTAAGCTAGCTCAACTAAACACAATTCAGCCGAAGTTTTGCTTCGGCTGAATTGTTTGTACCGACTCGAATTAACTTTTCTGCTTAACATCTGATTTTAGAAAGTAGTTTTTGGCTTTAAACAAGTAGATCTGCCAGCGACAATTGGTAAATATTCAATGAATTATCAATGGGCTCTATTCTAAGTGAATGTTGTTCATTTACTTGATTAGTTAAGCCAAAGGTTATTGCAAAACGATATTGCTGGTCAAGCCGGCCTAATACTGTTTGCCACGCCATTGTGGTGGCGATGTCTTCATCCTCCGTAAAATGGAGCTTAACGTCTTGCTGTAACTCAATCGTTTGGTGTGATTTATCAGCGAGCTGCACATTTACATTCCCTTGCGTTATTAAGCCAAAATCAACAGAAAATGATTTAAGTGACAATGCTAAACCTAAACCACGGGCTTTAATGTAAGACTCTTTTACCGCCCATAAATCAAAAAATCGCTGTCGCTGCAATGATGATGGCAATTGTAATAAAGTGTCTGTTTCAGCTTGGGTAAAGTAGTGGTTAAGAATAGGTACAATATCGGTACTGCTACGTTCACGCTCAATATCAACCCCAAAACACAGGTCAGCATCAGCGTAATGATCAGCTTTTAACGCATGTCCACCCATCACTATCCCAATCATTAACCACTCACCGCTATGACTTAAATTGAAATGCAGCCCTGTTTTCGCCAACAAATCTGGTGTTAGTGCCGGTTTACCTTTAGCACCGTAATTAAAACGCCACTCATTGGGCTTTAGTTCACTATGCCGTGATAACACAGCCCGAAGCCCTAAGCGTACTTGTAAACCATTATTGCGCGCCGACACGCTCCTATAACGGCTCACCTTAGCGGCCTCGTCATCAGTTAACCAACCTAATGCTAAACCCGCTTCAAAATCAGCAGGTGATAGCGCCCCATTAAGCGGCATAAAATAAACATAGGGTAGAGAAAGCCCAGTTGATCGATTGCCTAATTGAACCGCTGATGGTGTCGTTGATTGAGTTGCTGAGGACATGACCGACATTAAAAATACATAACACTCTATTAAACGATAATACGGCTAAATTACCTCAATAAGAACGATGCCGCGAGAGTTTTGTCAAATATCCCCCCATATAGCGAGTAGTGCAAATAAGCACTTTTAGCATCAAAAAAGATATTTTCGCTTTTACTGTTGATGATTGACGCTAATTCATCAACAATCACCACTATCATCACAACATCGAAAGCTTATACATTCATGCGCATAGTCAGTTTAGTCATCATGCTATTTTTATCGCTACTCAGCTCAAACGCTGCGTTTGCTCAATGGCATCAAAAGAGTTTTGATGTAATGGGAACGCTGGCCCATGTTGAGTTTTGGCTACCCGACACTGCCGAGTCATCAACGGCAGATAATTTAATTGCCGCTGTAGAGCAAGAAATGCAACGCATTGATCAAACAATGAGTCCTTACATCGCCACCAGCGAACTCAGTATCATAAATCGCGATGCCGCCACAAAACCCGTCAAAATCAGCCCAGAGCTATTTGATTTACTCACCGACGCGCAAGATATTGCCAAATTAACCAATGGCATGTTTGATATCACCTACGCTTCTGTCGGCTACCAATATGATTACCGTAAACACCAAAAGCCCGACCAAGCAGCCATTAACAACGCATTAAAAGCGATAAACTACCAAGCGGTAATGCTCGATAAATCCACCTCTTCAGTTCGTTTTGCTCATACCGATGTCAAAATTGATTTAGGCGGCATAGCCAAAGGACATGCGGTTAAAAATTGCATTGCGATATTGAAAGGCGCAGGCATAGAACATGCTCTTATCAGCGCTGGCGGCGACACGACATTACTGGGCGATCGCATCGGACGCCCTTGGTTTGTTGGTATAAAACACCCTCGCGCAGACGATAAAACTGCGGTGCAATTACCGCTTAGTAATGAGTCAATTTCAACCTCTGGCGATTACGAACGTTACTTTATCGAAGACGGCGTGCGTTATCATCACATTATTAATCCTAAAACAGGCGACTCAGCACGCAATGTTGTCAGCGTGTCGATTATCGGCAAAAATCCGACTTACGTTGATGCACTGTCCACCGCCATTTTTGTCATGGGATTACAAAAAGGCATGGCGCTAATCAATGAGTTACCTGAATACGAAGCTATTATTATCGATAACCAACAAACATTGCATGTATCGACGGGACTACAACAAGATTAATATTGTGAATTAAGTTGATAGAAGCGATCTTGTCACCCATACAGGTAAACCTAGCGTTATATTAATTAACTACGTGGATGGCCATGTTAATTGTTGTTCACTCAAAAGCGGTGAACAGCACTTCATACGACTTCACGTCGCACGGGCATTTTCGTGTTAAAAAAGGCAGCACTAGTGATACCAACGCTGGCTATTGAGTTTGATACTCTATTACTCAGTATCAAACTTATTATCTTCCAACACCTAAGCAGGCATTATAGCTTTTATAAACTCTGCAAACGGCACAACGTTATTATCTATCGAGGCATTCTCTAGCGCATCAAGGTACGCGGTACGCTCAGTTACAGGAACAATTGTCCAGTTATAGCCTCCGAGCAAGAACATAAAGTTCATCAAAAACCTACTAGTTCTTCCATTTCCATCCGGGAATGGGTGTATGTACCCCAAGAAGAAATGTCCTAGTACAGCTTTTACAGCAAAATTCGGTTCGCTGACAATAAGGTCTTTCAATGCACCCATACAATCCATAAGCTGTTCACTCTGCGGCGGCATATGTCTCGACGTCCTGATGATGATTGGTCCCTTTCGGTAACCGGCCAAATCACGATCATTACAATACTAACCATGCCACCCATTTTAAAATATTAACCATGCCACCCATTTTTATGATAATTAACATCACTGCTTTTAGCTTTGATTGCGATAATATTCTGCTCTATTCAAATGTATAAATTGAATGGGAATTATCAACAAACTGAGCGCTAAATTGATAATGGTAAGTAATGCGGCAAATCCAACACAGCACTAGTGGATTGATTGATATCAAGCTGGCAATCAGGTTATTTTTTTAGTGTTAGTTCTAGTTTTGAAGTTAAGCCTTAAGCGCATAACCAACGTTGGCAGTTTGATGCGCCTTGTCGTCGCTTTCGCTCTAGATGTTCACAATATTCCGTTAATGCAGGTAAAGCTCCTACTGCACCTTTGAATAATGACCCAAAATCGGTAGTGATTTTTAGCCAGTTGTCGGCTGGAATATTGAGTCTATTGAGAATATCTTGGCTAGTTGAGCTAATTACACCGCGTTTATCTTCTCGAATAATTCGCCCGGTATCTTCCACCAGCACAATATAGTCTTTAACGCTGAACATCAGTCCATTAGGCATATCTAGCTGTTCATTACCGACAAAAGGTAGTAATTCCTTTGGTTGCTCACCTTTTATAGCTGATTGTATTCGACGTTGGATACTGGTGTAATCTGAAGTTTCAGGAGTTACAGCCATCTTGGCGCGGATAGGATTCAAGTCAACATAAGCCATACAACTTAGCACTGCTGCTTCGTCTAATAATGCTTGGGATTTAAACCGCCCTTCCCAGAATCTGCCAGTGCACTTATCTTCTTTATTGGCCTGTCTGGCAATCGGCTCACTTAAGGAGCGCATAAACCAACTGATATCAACCAAGCGTTGTCGGTATTGGGTTATAGAATCATTCACTGTTTTACGTTCAAATTCATTTAATTCTTCACCCTTAACAAACTTTTGCGTCAGTAATGTCCCTTTAAAACCTTTATGCCACTGTACCAGCACCTCTTTATCTGACCAGTGCTTAGCTTTGTCAGCATCAACTTTTATCACTACATGTAAATGGTTACTCATCACCGCATAAGCACAGATATCAATAGCAAAGATGGTCGCCAACTCAAGAATGCGCGAATCCACCCAATCTCGACGATGTTCAAAGTTTTCGCCTGTCGAATTATCAATCCCGCAAAGAAAAGCCTTGCGTACCACACGTGAGCAACAATGATAATAAGGTGTGTCATCTAAGCTAACGATAGTTTGTCTTGGTCTGGCCATCATCAATCACCATTTTTAAAGGGTAATTAAAGCGTAGTCCATTGCTCGTTATTTAGCCAATAATTGTGGGTGGCCATGTTAATCTTAAAGGGTAATTAAAGCGTAGTCCATTGCTCATTATTTAGCCAATAATTGTGGGTGGCCATGTTAATCCTAACTTGATCGAAAAACAAGCCAAAAACCATAACCCCTTCTATTTAGAACTACTTAAAACAGTACCTGGCATTGGTAAGATTTTATCGCTGACAATCCTCTATGAAATCGGTGATATCAGTCGATTTGAATCAGTACAAAAGTTTGCGTCATACTCTCGATTGGTCAAATGCAAAGCGGAGTCAGCCGGTAAAACCTACGGCACCAATGGCAATAAAATCGGTAATGCTCATTTGAAATGGGCATTCTCCGAAGCAGCGGTACTTTACCTACGTGGTAATGACAAAGCACGTAACTACCTTAATCGATTACAAAAACGAATGAGTAAAGCAAAAGCGTTGTCAGCACTGGCACATAAGCTTGGCCGCTGCGTCTATTTCATGCTGAAGAACAAAACGGTGTTTGATGAACAACGATTCTTAAAAGGATAAGTCGCGCATGAACGTCTAACTAGATACTCTTAAAAAGAGAAGCGAGCATGACCGTGAATGATGTGGCTAATGAAGCAATGACTTCTTTCCATCATCACTATGCCAAATGCTATTTAAGCTACATTGCCTTGATTAGACACCTTATTGGCGCGCATTAATAAATGCAATCAACAAAGTCGTTTACACCTTAAATGAGCCTAAAACTAACTGTGCACAAAGCACCTCTGACTTGAATAGTGCCATCTTAGGGTTAACCGATAAATGTCTAGTGCCCCTGACCATTTCAAAGGAAAGAAAAGCGTCAGGCAGCGATAAGATCGCACTAAGAGAGCCTCTATATGTGTTTGCTGTAAACGATGATTTGACAGCTAAATGACAGACGAAGTAGATGAATTTGTTGATTGATTTTAATTTGACTGCAAAAGCAGTCAAATAAGTTAGGCTCGCCTATTGACTGGCGGAAGGCTCATATGTGTTAAGTTGCTATTTTAAACAAAATAATCCACAAGCTTCTGTCAATTTTTCAATAACTTCAAGTGTACTTTTATTTTTATAGTACAACAAATTGGTGTCATCGTAATTCTCTAGGTAAACAGCATCAATGCTTGGTAGGACAACTTGAAAAAACCTACCATGTGGACCACCAGCCTTATGAAAACCAACATTACTTATTGTTGGGTAAGTATATTCGAGGCCTGCATTGATTGATGTAAATGCTTTGAATGAAACAAATTCATTTCTTCCTTTACCCTTGCACCGATAAGTAAGAACTTCAGTTTCATTAAACAGAAGTTCTCTGAAACGCATAAATGAACTATTTCTTTTTTCTTGATCTTCTTTTGATATTTGAGAGCCGAAACTTTTTTCTGCTTCATCACGGGTTAACCAGTGATCAAAAACAGTTATGGCAACAAATTCATATTTTTCAGTTTGATCATCACAACCTAAATTTTCTATATCAGGAAATTTTTTTGATAAGGCTTGTTGTCTATTTTTATTAACATTTACAAATTTACGCATAAACTATCCATAGCAACCTAACAGCTTATTAAAGGGCCAAATAAATTTAAAGTCGGCCGTTTAAGTTATTGATTAATATCATCCTACATTTGCTATCTTATTGAAGTAAAGCAATTAATTGTATCTAACAGACAAAAACAAACCGAGCTTGCGCGTAAAGTAGAATTTGCTTTCACTTTACAAAAAATTAAAGATAACAATATCAGATAATTACGATTTCTATATTTTTAAAACGATACAACTAAAGAACGATTTTTAAACATTATTTAGCGTAAATCGATGAAAAACCATTATACCTGTACATAAAATAAGTGCATGCCACATAAAAGTGTGCATGCTGATTTTTCTTTAATTCTTTTGATTTTTTCACATGCGAAGCATGTGGCTTTTGGGGTTAAGGGGTGTCCCCCTTGCCCGAGTTTATCTCCCATTGAAATACACCTTGGTACAGAAATGATCAAACTTTAAGATAAACGCACAGATAGCCGAGCTTACAAGGATGTACTCGCAGCGTGTCACAGAAGTGTTTGCACTAGAGGCGACTCAGTAACATCCATGCCAGTGCAATATCAACAATGTCCTTTGATTATCTTACAGAAAAACCAAGCTACACTATTGGTTGAAACGCGGTTAACGAATCAAGCATAGTGGCATTGCCTAATCCTTGTCCTGGGGCAATTGATGTAAACTGGCTTTGTTCGCCATGTAGAGCCATATAATTTAGCAATACGGTTTCAACTAACAAGTTAACGTTATTGGCCGACGGCGCTGACGCGGTATCAACTGATGCATCAGATCGCATAAAACCAATTTGTTGTTTCATAGCCATTTGGTCGGCATTGCCGCCCATTAGCTGCGGTTTGCCAGACGGATTGTAGACTAAAAAGAATGACGCGCCTGTTGATGAGTTATCGCCTGTCCATTCGCCTTTACCGCGCCCTTCCATTGAGTCATCGATGCGACCATTGCTAGCAACTGAGCCATCACTAAACACGTATAACATTAACGGCATATTGCGACGTGAAGCATATTCTAAACATGCGCCCATGCAGCGACCAGCTCGTAAATCTCTTAACTCACCAGTGGCGCGCTCGCCAGTGTGATAGTCAAACCCCCCCATGGTGACAGTACCCGCACCAGAAAAGCCATTAACCACTAACTTCATGATTGAGGCGGTTTTTTGGAACTCAGACTCTGAATCAAATTCATTAATCCCAAAAATGCCACCAGGGCCAACAATATCAGGATCTAACAATGGGTTTAATGTTGATGGATCGCCAAAGCGGTCGGCAAGATCGGCACTTTTAACATAACCACAATTAACCAAATCTTTAATCACATCACCGCGGGTAACTTGCGTGTTCACCGCCGCCATTTTTTGCGCGCTAATACGTTGAATACTTTCCATTACAGCCACGGCATCACGTTGCGACAATAAATTGAATAAATCACCTACATCCACTAAACCTGTTACGTCTGACGGTCGGTCAATTTTAGTGGGCCGTTTGCTTAAATCGATAAAGCTGGTGGGCGCCATTGAATTGCCGCCTGAATCTGAATTACGCGACCCCACTAGCGGCATTAACGAACCGTTCGCCCCTGCTGCCGCAATGGCATACATTGGATTGTGTGGATTATTGCCCGTGTCATTGTCTGAACGGTTTGGGATCACAGCACCATTGATACGTGATGCGGTATCTGACGATACTTTCTCTAAAATCCCGCGTAAAAAAGCCGAGTCAGAGTGAAACGCCAGCCCTAAATCAGTATTAATAAAATCAGACATTCCCGCATTGGGGTTCGCAATAGACGGAGCCATATCACCAGGTAAACCCAGCTTGTTATAACCAGCCGTGGATAAGAAATCTTGCTGGCCGCCAGCGCCACCAACGAGTACGTTAGAGCCAGCAATGTTAGCACCACCGGCTAAATCGAAACTAATAAACGGAATTTTCCCCGCCCCTTGTACGCTTATGCCACAAGAGTCTCTTAGTGCTTCAAGATCAGGCGATAACGCCGCATTGGCTTTATTAGGGTTAGCAAACATGCTAAATAGCGATAAACCGGCAACTGCCGCGCCCCCTTTGTACAGGCCTGTCGAAATAAAATCTCTTCGAGTCATCGGTTTACGATGGTCAGCAAACAACAATGGACTGTCAGGATGAAGGTGCTTAGGTCTAGTCATTGTTGAATCCTTTTTGTGTCTGTATTAAGGCTACATCCGTTGCATGCGTTAATCGTGAAACGGTCAATCCAACAACCGTTTTTATATGCTGCGCGGTTAATGGTATCAATCGCTTTATATATCGTTTCATACTGTCGCCCCCTATTGCACTAACATCACGGCACTGGCCAATACGGCTGCGCAACTAGACTTGGCGATAGTACGGGTACGTTCGGCAGTACAAGTGCCACTACAAATCGACAGACCGCTCACTAAGCTATCAAGTTCATTGTAAACCGAACTTTGACTTGGCTGACTTGCTAACGATAACGGCATAAGTTGGTTAATTAACGGGTTCAATAAATTAGCGCGTTCAGTGGCATTTAACGCCACACTAGGCACGGCAGTAAAGTCCACATCAGGGAACCAATTACCACGAATCGTGTTGTCTTCAATCGCAGTGTCACAATAGGCAATTGCAAGCTGGGTGATGCCCATTTGCTGCGCTGAAATAAAGGTTTCGATATTTTCTAGGCTCGGCAATTGACGCTTAACGAGTTGGTAAGTATCAAAAACTTTGGTCGATTGTTGTTCGACGCCCGTGAGCATACTCATACTGTGATTGATTTCAGCAAAGTTACGCACGCCAACTTGGGCCGACTGAGTCGTTGCAGGCACCTCGGCTGGGGTAACAAATACCCCAGGTAACACCACATAGGTGTGTTCGCCCAATTGTTCAAAGGTTAAGAAAAACTCATCCAAATTAGCACCTTTTTCAAGGGCGATAATAGTACCCAGCGAAGATATTGAAAACGGCTCAGCAATCGCTTGGCTTGCCGATAAAGACAAGTCCAAATTAGCATAAGACTGACCTTGAGCACTTTCTTTACCGTTAATACCAATACGTAAGCCTTTAATATCAAAACTGTCGGCAACAGGCGTACCATCAATGTTCACAATAGCTACATTGCTGAATAAATAGCTGTAGTTATCAAACTGACTGACTTCAAACATGACGTAGGTATTTGGAAGATCAATTAAATGACTTATCGAGAACAGTAAAAAGAATTTTTCACCCACTCCAACATTATAGTTTTGTTGTACTTGCTCAGGTGCGAGCACCCGATTATAAATAGCCAATAAGCGAATGTCGCCTTGCCATACATGTTGGTTTGACGCTTCTTTGCCCAAAATAAGCGCAAAGCTGTCGTCCCAATTGGCCAGCGGCGCAATGTCTTCATCGACAACATCAATTAATTGACCATTAACATAAATACTGCGGCCAGCGGTGGCATTATAGGTCATCACTACATGCTGCAATGTTGCTTGTAATACTTCATCGGCATCTGGCGTACTTAAGGCCGGCTCACCATTAGTGTTTGACGCTTCAGTACGAAGCATAACATCATAATTATATAGGGTTTGTCCTAAGGTAAAGTTACGAGCATCGTCACCTGCAGAATAGGTTACAATACGGGCGGGACCTTCTTGAGTTACATTATTGGGAGTGACCCAGGCTTCAACAGAAAGCTCACCAGTGGCAGTAATTAAATCATGTAACTTTTTACTGTTAGCGGTACTCGCCTGCGCTTTACCGTTAGTAAACGACAAGCCCCAACTGCCCAACCAATCTACATCACCTGTTAGGCTTAAGTTGGCTGCGGGTGAAATGCCTGACGTGTCATAAGCAATGCTGCCCTCACCTGTTTTAAATTGATATAAAGCAATTACGTCAGTTTCGAAGCGTCCACCACTTGATGCGGTAATGCCATCGGTTAAACGCAATGATTTTGACACCACCATGTCTGGTGAGATTTCATCAAGTTCAATGCCATCACTGAAGGCTATAATCGCATCACGCATTTCAATGCTGTCGTCTACACAATTGCTCCAACAATTATGAAACTCAGAACCTAACCGCACAACAAGCCTTGATTGCGCAGGATCATCTAAGTTAATGACCCCTTTAGCAGCTTCATAAGCTTGCTCAATGTCGTTACTGGCAAAAAACGGCGACTGTGCAGCTTGCACGCC